>JAGVTS010000068.1 GCA_019136685.1 Bacillota bacterium
GACCTTGACTACGATCCTTCGCTCGTGGTCTTGGGCGACTTCACGAGCGAGGGCGCCGAGCGGGCGCTCCGCGAACTCATCCAGCGCTCAAACGACATCACTGCCGTCTTCTGTGCGTCGGACCTCATGGCCACAGGCGCGATGAAGGCCGCTTCCGACATGGGCTTGGCTATCCCCCGCGACCTCTCGATTGTGGGATTCGACGATATCGATCTCGCTTCGGTCACTAATCCCCCCCTTACGACCGTCAGCCAACCCAGGTATGAGCTGGGCGAAACAGCGGGCCGGGTTCTCGCCGATGCCTGCTCCGGGCTAGAGCCGCCTTCCCGTGTCCTCCTCAAGGCTAATCTTGTGGTGAGGGAGACCACATGCCTGCCGCTCTCAAAGCGATGAGGTCTTCGTAATATCGCGGATCTGTGGGGAAGGAATAGTGCGCCGGTTGTAGAATAGGACATCTAGGTTTAACGTTTAAGTAAACGCATGGCGTGTACACCTAGTGTTCTCGGTTTTGGTCGGCCTGTGCATGGCGACACGACGAACATATCCCAAGCTGGACTCCTCTTAATCGATTCAGGCCAACCCGATCTGTTCTATGTGGACATATTCTGGTCTCGCGGGCTCTTTTCGTCGGGCGCGGTTGAGCCCCTCGACTCGTACATAGCCAAGTCCAAGGTGCTCAAGACGACTGACATTACGCCCTCGCTGCTCAGCGCGTTCACCTACAACGGCAAAATCTACGGCATTCCCAAGGACTTCAACACGCTCGCGCTGTTTTACAACCGGGACATGTTCGACGTCGCCAAGGCGCCGTACCCGGATGAAAAGGATGACTGGAATAGCCTGACCGACAAGTTTCGCAAAGTGCAGGCAGGTCTACCCGGGGTGTACGGAATCGCGTTGGCCCCGGAATACGCTCGCATGGGCGCGTTTGCGTACGCGGCCGGTTTCTCGGTGTTCGATGCCAGAGGCAAGTCAAGTGTGACAGGTTCTCAGTTCCGTGAAGGCTTCGAATTCTACACCGGTCTTGCCAAGAAGGGCGTAGGCATAATGCCTGCCGACATCGGCCAGGGCTGGGGCGGAGGGGCGTTCGCAGCAGAAAAAGTTGCTGCGTGCCTTGAAGGCGCTTGGGTTATCGGGTTCCTGCGCGATCAGGCGCCCAACCTGAACTATGGCGCCACCCTACTGCCGAAGAACCCCCGCACCGGGCAGCGCGGAAACCTTATATTCACCGTTTCGTGGTCGATGAACGCGCAGTCCAAGCATAAGCAGGAGGCATTCCAAGTGCTGGAGCTGCTGACGAGCCCCGAGGCCCAGCAGTGGGTGCTCGAGCGAGGATTGGCCCTCCCGTCGAGGCAGGCCTTGATCGACAACCCGTACTTCAAGCGCGCTGACAAAGAAGCCGCCGCGAACTACATCGTGTTCCGCGGCGCGTCCGATGGCAATGTGTTCCCATTCGAGTTCGCCGCGTACGGCGATGACTGGATGACCCCAATCAACCAGGTGCTGTCGGCGGTCATGAGCGGCGAGCAGACCGTCGATGTTGCGTTGAAGGAAGCTCAAAAGCGTCTGGATGAGCTCATGAAGTAAGGCGGTGAGCGACGGCGCGGGCTTTGGGGATGGGCCCCGGCGATGCGGCGGGGGCCCTCCCCGGCCGCCTGCCCACAGCTTGAGCGAAAGGAGGCGCAGGCCGGTGAGGGCACACGGAGTCTCGCGTGCCTGGGAGAAGGCTGCGCCGTACATCCTGCTGGCGCCTTTCATCTTCCACATAACCGCATTCTTCGGGTACGCCTTTGTGCGGACCTTCTACTTCAGCTTCACCGAGTACAACTTGTTCGCTAGCCCCAGATGGGTAGGCCTTACGAACTACGTGGACTTGTTCAGGAACGTCCAATTCGGCCGGGCGCTCAAAAACTCACTCCAGTTCGCCATAATCGTGACGCTGGCCCAGACGTTCCTGGCGCTCATCCTGGCTGTCGTGATGAACTCCAAAGTCCGTGGCATTAGGTTCTTCAGGGCGGCCTACTACATGCCCAGCGTCACATCGAGCGTGGTGATAACCCTCATCTTCATGTGGTTGTTCCAGCGCGGCGGGGTAATCAACTATCTGACCACCAAGTTCATGGAGTATCGCGCGCCCATCGGAGTCTTCTTCCTATGCCTTGCCGCCATTCAGGTTCTCCTGGTCTGGCGCGACCGCGCCGGAGGATGGCCTGCGTCATGGTTCGAGCCGGCGTTTCTCCTGATATCGTCCGTGTTCTCTTTCGTGCTGGTGTTGGCGCTTCAGGCTGCGCGCATCATCGGGCCCAACCCGAATGTGGAAGTAGTCAGGACGGTGTGGCTCAATACCAGGCAGACTGTGCCCGCGTGGGCAGGGGCGCTGGCGGTCCCGCGGCCGCTGGCCGCGATCATGATCCTCAACACCTGGACCACGGCTCCCACGATGATGCTGCTGTTCCTTGCAGGCCTGCAGGACATCCCCAGGGAGCTCTATGAGGCTGCCGCGGTGGACGGCGCTGCCCCGGCGGCGGCGTTTCGCCACATAACCCTGCCCGGCCTGCGAAACGCCACATTCCTGGTCCTGAGCATGGGCCTGATAAGCACTTTGCAGATGTTCGACCAGGTGGCCATCGTCGGCGAGCAGGCCCCTAGGGAGTCCGTGATCACTCTGGCCTACTTCATCTACAGCAACGCCTTTCCGGGCTCGGCAGTGCCGAGAATAGGCGCCGCGTCTGCAGCAGCGATAGTGTTGGCCGTGTTCACTATGGTGTTGGTGTCATGATGGCATGACTGAACAGGATCGGCGCGCTGGGGCCGAGAACCGAAAGAAGCTTGCGGCCAGGCGCCGCTGGGCGAAGGCTGCGGCCGTGTACGTTCTGCTTCTCGGCTTTTCGCTGCTCTTTGTGGGCCCGATGGCGTTTGCCATGCTATCGAGCCTCAAAGATAACCCTGTCGAATGGCCTCCGGGGCTGGGATCGCCGCAGCTTTCGCTAGCCAACTGGGTCGCGGCTGCGAGGCTCGGCTTGGCCGGCGGGGGGACTGCGTTCTTCGGGCAATTCGCGCCGGGCGCCATAGTTCCGTTTTCCATCACCTACGAAGTGGATGAGGGTAGCGAGCCCGAAACACCCATTGTGAGAGTGCCGCGGCGGGTGCCCGGCGCCGGGCCGGCCGCCATCATCGCGGAGCCGTTCGCTGCAGATGACGCTGTCGTCAGTGAGGTCCGTGAGGCTCGGCGAACGACGACCGACGGTGTAGTGCGGGTCACGTACGAATTCGACATAACGCATATGGGGAGCGACATGGTATACGGCAAGCTTCCCCTCGACATCGAAGTGCCCATGTACCAGAGGTTTGTCCGGGCCACTCTCGAACCCAACAGGATCGAACGGCTGGGGAGGGTCCAGAGCTGGAATAACGTTACGTCCGGCGTGATCCCGTACGTGTTCTACAATTATCACAGAGTCTTCCGCGAGAATTACAGCCGTGCTACAGGCAAGAACCTCTTCCTTGCGTGGATCCGCAACTCGTTCATGCTGGCCGGGATCAAAGTCGTTACAACCCTGGTAGTAGCCTCGATGGCCGGATATGCTCTGGCAAGACTGAAGTTTGCCGGCAGGAAGGCCCTGTTCAATCTGGTCCTTCTCTCAATGATGATCCCTGGGCAGGTGACTTTCGTCTCCAACTACCTGGTCCTCCGGGACGGCATATTCGGGCTGACCAAGCTGCTTGGAGGCGGTTCGCTGATCAACACCTGGACCGGGTATGTAGTGTCCACGATGGTGGGCGGGAGCGCGGTGTTCATAATGAAGCAGTTCTTTGAAGGACTGCCGACGGAGCTTGAGGAGTCTGCCCGCATCGACGGGGCGTCTGTCCTTGCGACTTACTCTCGCATCATGCTGCCCCTGGCCGGTCCGGCCCTGGGGGCGCTGGCGATCCTCACGTTTCAGGGAACGTGGAACGAGTTCTTCTGGCCTCTCGTGATACTCACCTCGCCGCCTGACAAGTACACCCTGACTCTGGGCCTACTGAGCTTCAGAACCACCTACGCAGTGGCCTTCGACTGGGGGCCGATGCTCGCCGGCACCGTCATGTCGGCCCTGCCGATAGTTGTCATGTTCGTCGTCTTCCAGAGGTATTTCGTCGAGGGCATCAGTTTCTCAGGGATTAAGGGCTAGCGCCTCCGAAGCGGCCGAGTGGCCTATTCCCATGTCAGCTCGGTTCGGCGTCTGGTGACAGCCAGCCGGGCCCGTCTTCCCTGTACCACCATTGAAGTCTCCAGCCTATCCCAGGCGTTCGGTAGCGTGGGCGCGATGCGAATACCGTGCTCAGCCTGCGGGTCAAGTCGTACCCCTGCAAATCCGAACACCGCAGCTTGCCATATCCCGCCCAAGTTGGCCATGTGGATTCCGTCTCCCAAGTTGCCCATGGAATCGCAAAGGTCGAGGGCGAGGCCGCGCTGGAAATGTCGGTAAGCCTGATCGCGTCGGCCTAGCTCGGCCGCGACCAGCGCGTGAGCCGATGGGCTCAGCGACGAACCATGGGCGGTACGGGCAGAGTAGTAGTCGTAGTTGGCAGCCCAGGTGTCCCTGGCGAAAAGGTCGGGCAACAGCTTGGCCAGCATTACTACATCTGCCTGCTTGAGAAGCCTGCGGTGGCGCGCCATGTCCTGTATAAGCTCCATGTCGACCGGGCGCCCAGCGCCAATCATATCCTGGATGCCTTCGGTAATGTCCTCAAGATCGCCGAATCCGTCGAATTGCTCGATGACTCCCGTGCCTGCGTCGGGCAACGGCAGGTAAACAGCCTTCGCGACACGGCGCATTTCCTCCTGTTCGGCGGAGGTGAGGCGGAGTCGGCCTGAAACCTCTTTCCAGGTGGATGGGTGGTTCGTCGCCAGCCACTCGGATGCCGCGAGCGCGGCGTCAATGCTCCATTTGG
>JAGVTS010000057.1 GCA_019136685.1 Bacillota bacterium
AACGCGCATAGTACTAGCCCGTTTGCTGGATCGTCATCTATCTTGCCGGGCCGCGGTTTCAGCCTGATTATATCGAGTAACTCCGGCACGGCTATGTCGCACACGGCGCACTGGTGGCCGCAGCGCCGGAAGACTCCGAACCTGAATCTTGCTTCGGATGATGTGCGCCTCGGGGCCTTGGCAAGGTGGCCGCCGGGCGGCTCAACAGGCGCGAACAGACGCCCGTGGTCTTGGGCAATGCAGGGTATGGGCCGTCGTATCGTGCCGAACGCGACCAGGAATGTCATGGCGGAATCGTCCCAGTCTTCTACCCAGCCCACCCGCACATCCCGAAGGGACTTGCCCGGCCCTGAAGTGGTTACCACGAACACGGGCAGACCCAGAAGACCGGCGTTCTTCACGGCACTGATCTCCTGGATGTCCCTGCTGTGGGGGCGGGCCGTTCTGCGATAGCGGTATATGGCGCCGTCAGAGGACAGGTCGTTGCAGCGCTCGCCGGTGTGCAGCAGACCCACTGCAACTCCGGCGCCGTCCGGCGACACCGAACCCGTAATCGCTTTGTCTACCCAGATACCCTGACCGCCGCCGTAGATTCTGAGGTCTCTCAGCAGGCCGGCGCCTACGCCCAAGGGCCCGCCTGCCTTCCTGAGCCTGCCCCACATCTTGATACGGCGACGGTATTCAGCTGCGACCGGGCCTTCATAACTATTGAGCACAGCCCCTGCCAACCGAAACACCACTCAAACTCGCCAAACTATGTAGAGATTCGCCGGAACTCTGCGGAATTCCTCCACATCTGCCTGCCTTCTCCATGAACATGTGTCGTGCACATGGGAGGAGGCATCAGTTCATGTCAACCCGAGGAGCACAGACTGGCTCTTCGCCCCGGCGATAGGTTCTCGTGCGAGGTTGCCGATGGTTCGGCCATCATAGTCAGTAAACTGGACCGCGTTTTGCCTAATCGCCACATACGTGCTCGCTCCGACAGGATAATGCACCCGAGTCGGAGAAAACTGCTGGTACAGATGCGCTATTGGAGCCAGACGCGTGAGGTGATGCCACGGTGTTCGTTGTCTCGGCCAATGATATCCTGAGACTCCTTGACGAGCTGGAATCACGTACTGCTGACGACCTGGAGTCGCAGCGCCTCGATTTCAAGGAATGGAAGTCGCAGAGCAAGGTCGATGCCGTCGATCAGGTGATTGAGATGGCTGTGTGTATGGCCAACGGCGGCGGAGGGACTGTGGTGTTCGGCGTTCGTGATCGGGCAATCGGACGCGCCGATGCCATCAAGGGAGTCCCTCACGATGTCGACACTAACTTGCTGATGAAGGCTGTATATGATCGAACCGACCCCAAGATCACCCCAGTATTCGAAGCGGTCGGGGTGCCCGAGGGGACTGGGCGGCTCATCATCATGCACGTCCTCCCTGGAATGCCGCCATATACGGACACTTCGGGCAGAGCGAAGATACGGATAGGCAAGGACTGTCAGCCGCTCACCGGCAGTCTGCGTAGGCGCGTGATGGTTGAGACGGGGACTACCGATTTCACGGCGGACGAGGTTCCGGGGCCGTTCTCGGGGCATATCTCCGCTGCCGCGATGGAGCGTCTCCGTGACCTGGCAAAGCAGGAGCGCGTGCCTCAAGACCTTGTCGCGCTCTCGGATCGCGACCTTCTGTCAGCCCTCGGAGTTGTTCGTGAAGAGCGCCTCACCCACGCCGGGCTCTTGCTTGCCGGAAGAGAGCAGTCAATACGCGATCATGTCCCATCGTATCTGTGGACATATCTTCGCATGCGTAGCGATACCGAATACGATGACCGCGTCGACACCGCTGAACCGTTACCGATGGCACTTGGACGAATCACAGACCGCATAATGGCGTCCAATCCCATCACTACGATAAAGCAAGGCATGTTCCATTTCGAGTACCGCACCTATCCCGATATCGCCGTTCGAGAGGCACTCATGAACGCTTTCTGCCATAGGGATTTCCGAATACCCGGGCCCATCATGGTCAAGCAGTATCCAGGGCGCCTTGAAGTCGCGAACCCGGGTACTTTCATTGGCGGGATATCGCCTGACAACATCCTTCATCACTCTCCGGTCTCCCGTAGTCCGCTTCTTGTCGACGCGTTGACTCGTCTACGACTTATCAACCGTGGTAACCTGGGAATTCCTCGGATGTTCACGTCCATGCTAATGGAGGGAAAGGAGCCGCCGATCATACAGGAACAAGGGAACACAGTCAAGGTCACTTTCCTTGCAGGAGAGACATCTGGGCCTTTCCGGGCGTTCGCTGCTGAGCAGTCGAGGATCGGCCATGAACTCACGGTAGACCACCTGCTCATACTGCAATACTTGATTCGGCATTCGGAAATCGATACATCAACCGCAGCACGCATCTGTCAGCGGCAGGAAAGCGAAATCCGAGAGATTCTGAGTCAGATGGAGAAGCAGTACTCCCACATTGAGCGCGGGGGCACGGGCAGAGGCGCCTACTGGACGATGCGGTCCGACCTGCACCGAAGCCTAGTCGCGGACAGTGTGCCCGAACGGGATGCTCGGATCGACTGGGAGACTGCAAAGACCCGGATCCTGAGCGTGCTCAAGCAGCGTGCCGAACATGACGAACCCGGCCTCACCAACAGGGAAATACGCCAGATCGTCCGTCTGGACAGAAACCAGGTGTACCGACTGGTGCAGCAACTGATGGAAGAAGAACCCC
>JAGVTS010000131.1 GCA_019136685.1 Bacillota bacterium
GTCGCGCGGGATGTCGACCCGATAGAGGAAGTCCGGCGCCGATCGGAAAGGCCCGCCCCCAGATCCGGTTTCCTCGCGGGCGGCGAGGATCCGGCGGATCGAGTCTTTGGATATACCTTTGACCTGCATGAGGCCTACACGGATAGCGGGACCTATAGCCTCGTCTTCCGTTTTACCCACTGTCTCGCCTATGGGATCCTCTGCTTCTGCGGTTTCCACCGAGTACTTCTCTTGGCTGCAGTTGATGTCGAGCGGCAGCACACGCACGCCGCGGCGCTTGGCCTCCACGAGCAGTGTGCGGGGCGAATAGAACCCCATGGGCTGGGCGCTCAGGACCGCGGCGTAGAAGTAGGCGGGGTAGTGGCGCACCATGTATGCCGTGCGGTAGGCGGTGTCGGCGAACGCGGCGGCATGCGCTTCGCAGAATCCATAGCCGGCGTAGCCTACAATGTAGGAAAACACAGTTTCGGCTACCTTCGGATCTGTTCCGCCTGCGACGGCTTTGGCCACGAAGTCGCGGCCGATCTCCTCCATTTCGCGCATGGATCGAAAATGCGTCATCACTTTGCGCAGGCGGTCGGCCTCGCCCGGCGCGAAGCCCGCGATTGCGGTAGCGATCTGGATCACCTGTTCCTGGTAGAGCACGACTCCGTAGGTTTTGTCGAGAATCGGGGCGAGCCTGGGATCTACGTAGGTGATCTCCTCCTCGCCGCGGCGGCGCGCGATAAACGGCTCCACCATGTTGCCCTGAATCGGCCCCGGTCGGATCAGGGCAACACTTGCTACAATATCTTCGAAACTGTCGGCGCCGAGGCGCGTTTGCAGGGCGCGCTGGGCCGGGCTTTCCAGCTGGAACACGCCAATGGTCTCGCCTGAGTTGAGCATTTCGTACGTGGCCCGGTCGCTGTGGGGTATGCGGTCGAAGTCGAAGCCGGGGTCGGCGCCTGAGCCGGAGTAGGAGCCATCGCTGCGAACGGCGGTATGGCCGGCGCCGGTCGTACCACTGCCGCGGACCATGTCTACAGCGTGTTCCACGGCGCCCAGTGTTCGCAGGGAGAGCAGGTCCAGCTTGATGAGGCCCAGGTCTTCAATGGTGTCTTTGTCGAACTGAGTAATGGCGACGCCTTTGGCAGCCATCTGCAGCGGGGTCACGCAGGTGAGGGGCTCGCTTGAGATGACCAGCCCACCTAGGTGGGTGCCGATGTGGCGGGGATAGCCTGCCACCGACTCAGCCAAGGTGAGCAGGAGCTCGTATTTCCACGCGGGTATGCCGGAGTCGCGCATCTCGGGGTACCGGCTGAAAGCTGCGCGCACAGCGTCCGCCGGGACGTGGGGTAGGGTCTTGGCCAGGCGATCAATGTCGGATTGCGGGAATCCGAGCACACGGCCGAAGTCGCGTATGGCCGACCTGCCCTGGAAGGTGTTGAATGTACAGACTGACGCGACATGCTCCTCGCCGTAGCGCTGGTATACGTAGTGGGCAACGTCGTCGCGCCGCTCTGACTCGAAGTCGATGTCGATGTCTGGCTTTTGGGAGCGCTCCAAGCTCATGAACCTTTCGAAGAGCAATCCGCGGGCTATCGAGTCCACATTGGTCAGGCGGAGGCAATATGCGACGGCGGAATCGGCCGCCGATCCGCGACCGGCGTACCGGATGCCCTGCGAACGGGCCCAGCATGCAATATCCCACACGGCGAGGAAGTAGTCTTCAAAGCCCAGGGTGGTTATGATGTTGAGTTCGTGGTCCAGCCTCGATTGGATCGCCGGGGTGATGCGGCCGTACCGTTCGGCGGCGCCCTGCATTGTAAGGCGCCTGAGGAGGGCGGCGGCGTCGGTGGCGGAATCGCTGCCGCTGCTGCAACCCCAGTCGCCGGGCGTGGCTTGGTATTTGGGGAACAGACGGCGCGATAGATCCAGGCCGGGCGAGCATCTGTCGGCTATCGCCAGAGTGTTGGCAATGGCCTCGGGGTATCTGGCGAATGACTCGACCATTTCCTCTGCGGACTTCAGGTAGTTCTCGGCGTTCACGCGCCGCTCGGGGTGTATATCGTCAAGGGTGGTGAGGGTCCGGACGCATGTTAACGCGTCGTGCACCTCGAACCGGGACTTCTCTGCATAGTGCACGTTGTTGGTGGCGGCCAGGCCGAGGCCGGCGGCGGAGGCTAATTGTGCCAGGGATGCGTTGAGAGCCGACGCGCCCGGCGTCAGTGTGTGCTGTAACTCAATGTAGAAGTTCGACTGACCGAATATGGAGGCGAGCTCCTTGGCTGTCGCCAGAGCCTCAGTGAACCTGCCTGCGGCAACCAGAGAGGCGACGCGTCCGCGGCGGCAACCCGACAGTGCGATTATGTGGTCGGAATGCCGCCTCAGTATCTCTAGGGAGGCATGGGGATCAAGGCGGGGTGAGGACATGTAGGCGTCAGTCAATATGCGGCAAATGTTCGAATAACCGCAGGGGTCGGCGGCCAGCAGGGTGAGGTGGCACACGGGATTGTCGGAGGCGCGATCGGCGCGGGCAGTGGCGCTGCTGTTGCTGTGGCCTCTGTGGGTTTCGGATCCTCTGTGACTTACTGTTAGCTCTGTGCCGCATATCGGTTTG
The DNA here is from genome assembly GCA_019136685.1 of Bacillota bacterium. Taxonomy (GTDB): domain Bacteria; phylum Bacillota; class DTU025; order DTU025; family DTU025; genus UBA5389. The sequence continues at coordinate 2,600 of JAGVTS010000131.1, forward strand.
ATTCCGCGCTCGGCGGCGGCTTTCGTCAGTTCCACCACGGCGCTGACGTTGTTGTGGTCGGTTATGGCTATGGCGGGCATGCCTAAGGAGGCGGCCCTGGCCACCAGAGCTATACAGGTGTCCGCGCCGTCGAGGAAGGAATACTGGGAATGGACGTGGAGATGGACGAAGTCTTTCATATGCTCAGTCGAGCACCCGCGACAGCGCCCATTCACCAGGGGCCTCGCGGCACAGCTCATAGCAACCCCCTCCCGCCGAGGCGATCAGGTAGTAGTCCTTTTCCTCCTCGCCGTCCCACCATTCACCCGACTCGCGCCAGTAATCGATGATCTGTGCGACCGGGCGCCACTTATCCGGCCAATAAAACCGGGACGGCGAACCGGCGGGCCCTTCTACAACACGAACCCGCGCATCTATTTTCCTGGCCATAGAGATCACGTCCTATCTGCTAGCCTGAGAGCGTGCTCTTGTCAGCCCATTTGCCGGCATCACCTGTCTTCGGATCTGGCTTCCGGCATGCAGCCCCGCCAGGTGCACAACCAAAACAGCTGGGGCAGAACGGGACCCGGGAATAGACCGGGGGCAGATCCGAGGACAAGTCCAGAGATAGATCCAAGGGCAGACCCGAGGGTCGACCCAAGGACTGCCCGAAGGACGAAAGGGCGATCAATGTAGCCCAGCGTTATACCCCCGGGGGTATCCAAGCAGAGATGCCGTCAGATTTTGATAACAGTTTTGCCGATGGGCGCAGAATTTGAGTACATGCATTTGAGTCCAGGCCGGCCGGGGATCATAGACAGCTACAAAGGAATTTTACGGGCGGATCTCCTTACATTATACGTAAAGAACACGGAATAACGCACCGTCTCTCGCGCGGCAATACCAAATATATCCGCATAATGGGATATCATGTTTGCCAGGCTGTCCGATTTCGCGCCCGGACTGATGGGATACCCCCCGTTTTCGTGTTATGGAGGCGGTTGGGCGCTCCTCCGAAATCGATGTACTCAAAAGTTGCGGGCATCTCCGAAACTATCGATGAAAAATGACACTATCGCAGCTCAGGCCGTTTTGACCCACAGTTATCGTAGCTAGACCAGCTAAAGGGCCTTTTCCGCGAGGATGCCCAAGGGCCCCGCGAACCCAGGAGCCCGAGAACCCAGAAACTCCGGGGGGGAGTCTCATTAGTGGTCACCCTCGAACAAGATTATCGCTGCCGTGTTATTACCTATATAATGGGAGAGACTAGAGCAACGATTCGGCCAGCATGCGGTCGTGCCGAGATCTTACGAGCGTATTGGCGGTGGTTACACTCCTCGCGCCGAATTTCTCCCGTATAGACTCTATCGCGTGCTCGAGTTCACGCTGCCCGGGTTCGGGTTGTGCTGCGGGGCCGAATATGGACAACTGCACCGCCGCGGGCGCTACTAGCCCCGAAGCGCGGACGCGTATTGCCGACACTGGCCCGGACACTCTGCCTTCGGCAGCGTGTATCACAGCTCGCATGATTTTCGGCAAGGAGTCGGTGGGGCGGCGAAAGTAATGGCGCTTCAGTACCGGGCCGCTGCTCCTGATATCCCTGCTACCGCTGCTGTTCCCGGCGCCATCTGGGGCTACGCCGCCGGCAGCGCTCGCGAGTTGCGCCATGTCTAGCTCGAGTTCGATGCAGGATACAGCGCGGCTACCCGAAGCGATAAGCCTAGCGGCGATTTCAGAAGCGCATACGCGCAGGCACTGCTCCAGATCAGGCCACTCGCATACGGGAAAGTCGAACGACATGGAGCATTCAATCGTTTCTTCTGGATACGCCGCACGAACCGGGGATCGGTCGATGCCCCGGCTTAACAAGTGAGCCGCAAGGCCTGCTTCGCCCAGCTGGGAGGTGAGCATGGATAAGGGAACCGCTTGTAGTTGGCCCACTGTGTTGATCCCTAGCTTTAAGAGCTTGTCGACAGTTTCCGGCGATAGCGGCCAGAGCGAACCCACCGGTAGCTTCGACAGAAACCGCTCCTCCAAGCCGGACGCGACTGTGATCACCTGCTCTGGATATGGGCCTACAGCTACGCCGACGCCGAGACCAGCACCAACCCCGCCGCTCACGCCCATTCCCACATCCGCCTCTGCTGCGATTCTGGCTATGAGCCGATTGCCCGCCAGACCTATCCGAACTTCTAGGCCAGCCTTATCCTTGGATTCAACTACGATGGAATCGGCTATTGCCGGGACGTCGCCGCAACCGGTGAAGTCGGCGAATGCACCGTCTACGGCGATGGGCTCAACAAGCGGAGTATGTTCGTAGCAGATATCCCACACCTTGTTGGCGAGGCGCGGGTAGGCATCGGGTTCTTGATCTACGAAGACCGCGCCTGGGCATGCTTGCCGCGCGTGCCTGCGCGTTGCCCCCGGGAGTACCCCCGCTGCGAACAATTCGGGCGATACTCCTATGACGGTGTTCTTGTTGACCGCCGCGAAAGATGTGCCCCGAAGATCGGGATCGAGCAGCACGTGAGCGGCGGAATGCAAGAACGGGATATGCATGTAAGCGATAGAGCGCATTCTGACACGCCTCCGCGATAGAACATATGTTCGGTAAACTCATTATATGCGGAGACCGATGGGAAGTCAACGAACCTGAAGCTGAACATCTTCCTTGTTTGGCGCGGCCAACCCGCTGTCGTCGACTCCCAAACGGTTCGACATCAAGGTACGGGTGAGTCTATCTCCCATTTGGATTGCATCCGCTTCCGCCGTCGGCCCGGGACCTGCCTGGGTTCCCAAGAATCCGGGCGAGACATCCAAGCAGACTCTTGAGTACCACGCAAGCTTAGCGTGGCTGCCAACCAGGTCGTCCGTTCTCGGCTTCGGGTCCTCAGGCGCGGAGTCGTCCACCACATACAGCTACGACGACAACAGGTTCCTGTTCCCGACTTCGGTAGAAACCGCGGTGCGCAACGCCGATTCAAGCCTGAGCATAGTGCGCACAGATGCCCAGTACGACGGATTCGGCAGGGTGAAGAGGTACAACAAGTACACCGTCGGAGACCCGACGGCCGGCGTATCGTACAGCGCGTTCACGTACGATGCGATCGGTCGGCTTCTCACCGCCCAAAGGCCTGCCCAGAGCCAGGCCGGCGGCTATACGAGATCCACATACAGCCGCGCCTACGACGATCAGAACTTCATAGTCACTATCAGCGATGAGCTGAACCGCAGGACGAGGGAGACCTATGACGGCCTAGGGCGGTTCACGCTTGCCCAGCGAGAGGAAACCTCCGGCGTATGGAGGCAGGCCGCGCACGTTCAGTACGACTCATTGGGACGCGCGGCGCGCGAGTACGACGCTTTCGGCACAGCTCACGAGACCAAATACGAGTACGACGCGTTTGGGCGAAGGATCCGGACCTACTACCCTAAGGAACCGGGCGAAGGCGACTACGACCGCGTGCTTGCCGAGTCCTGGAGCGTAAGCGCAGGGTTCTCCTCGGCTTCGCTGGGCCTGCCCGCGCCGCCGCAGGAGTCGGAAGCCCCAAGTTATGTCAGCGCCGTCAGGTGGGAAAAGGATAGCGCCGCGAGAAAGGCGTCGGAGACAGCGCAGCGCCTGACCTATCGAGGGTACGACATAGCAGGCAGGTTGATTTGGAGCGCCTCGCAGACCGGGCCGGGGCCGCGCGACTGGAGCGTGTCGTGCCACAAGTACGACGCCCTGGATAGAACGGAGGCCAGCTGGGTATGGAGAACGGCCGACACGGGCGGCTGGGACAAGACTTCGTACGAGTACGGGCTGCATGTTGACTCGCCCACCGCGATGGCCTTACCCGGGAACGGAAGCCCCGAGCCCAAACATGAATACGGGTACAATAGTCGAGGCCTGAAGACTGCCGAGGATCCGGGGAAGCCGTATGCGATCTCGTTTGCCTACGATGAGCTTGACAGAATCAAGGGCGCGAACTACAGCGACCCCGCGGCGCCTATGAGCTCGAAGTTCTTCTACGACCACAACAGTCGCGTAACTCGGGCTGAACTCTATAGGACCGGGACGCTTCTGAACAGGACGACCGCCGCCTATAACCTGCGCGGTTGGCTTACGAGCCAGGCCTGGACCGTCGACGGCGCGTCGTATACCCTCGGCTACGCCTATAACGACGCCGGCGACCGCATCGGGATGACCTACCCCAATGGGACAGCCGTTAGCTTCGAGTACGATAGCCAAGGCCGGCTGGTCAGGATCCCCGGCTACTTCGGGTCTGAAGGGCAGCCGACCCAGAATGGATTCGTATACGACGCCAACGGCTTTCTGATCAGCGCGACGGCGGCAACCGGAGTGGCCAGCGCGTACACAGCCGACGCCCAGGGCAGGCTCAAGTCCATAGTCGTCGCAAGGCAGCAACCTGCAAAGAACATACTCCGTCTCGACTACTCCTACACGCCCCAGGGGAACGTATCATGCATATCTGGAGCTAACGGAGGCTCTCCGTTTGAGCTTCGCTACGGATACGACTGGGTAAGCAGACTGACCTTGGCTCAGGTTCCGAAACCCTCGGGGATATCGACCGTCGAGTACCAATACGACGGAGCGGGCAACAGAACATCGGAAACCTGGTTGGGCTCCGGGCCGGTGCAGTACCAGTACTCAGCCGGCAATTACCTATCAACCCGCGGCGCCGCGAGTTACACCTGGGGTCCATACGGTCAGTTGATCTCCAAGACCGAAAACGCTGTGACGACCGAGTACGGATACAGCGCTCAGCGCCTGATGAACGCGGTGAAGGTGGGCGGGGCGGCCGCGGCGAACTACGAGTACGACGCTCTGGGCCGAAGGGTGAAGGCGGTCGAGGGCGGAACGACCATCGTGACCCTGCACTCTGGAAACGACATAGTATACGAAGCGCGGACCGAACCCGGACAGAGCGCAACCGCCACATGCTATCTCGCGCTGAACGGGAAGTGCCTGGCCAAGATAGTTCGGGAGAACGCAAATCCCGCTCAGACGTTCTTCCTGTACGCCGATATGGTAGGCTCGATCAGAGCGATCACCGACTCCGCGGGCGGGGTAGCCGCAAGATTCGAGTACGAGCCGTTCGGGCTGCTTACGATGTCCACCGGCCCCATGGCCGCCGGAGCGCACAGGTTCACCGGAAAGCCGGAGGACGGCGCTACCGAGTTCTACTACTTCGGAGCGAGGTACTACGACCCCGAGGTCGGAAGGTTTATCTCCAGGGATCCGATATGCTATGGGTCGAACTGGTACTTATGCCGCAGCCTGAACCCTGCAGTAGCGGGGACAGTAGTTCCGCAAGGCATCGGCTTTGATTAGGTATGCAGGCTTGGCGCTGCTGCCGTGGGGATGGTTGGAAGCATCAGGTGGACTCTCGCAAATAGAGCGTAGCTGGGGAGCCGGCGAAGACGGCATGGGGCCAGTTCCCATACAGGGGGTAAAGAAGAATCCCGCACCTCAAGTCGAAATCAATCGACACGCCGACCTAAACGGAGGTGCGGGACAGGATGAACAGATTCAAACAACTGTGGAATTACGGGGTCAAGGTGTTTGGCTTGTATGAGTTCCTCAAGGGGTACCAGGACTCAAGAGTGAACCCTAAGCACCGCCCTGCAGCCATTATATCACTGTTCATGGGCTCTATAGCAGGTAGAGTGGGCAGCCTGTTTCAGATTGAGCGTATGGGAAAGAGCGGGGAACTGACAAATCTCCGTGCGCCAAAGTGTTCGCGTGGCTAAAGAGGCGGCTGTCGAGTAGCGGTGAAGAGAAGTTTTATGAAAGGGCGCTGGCGGTATCCTACGTCGGAGCTCAACCCCGATTGCTGCTGGCGATGGAGCGGATCTTTCCAGGGGAAGGCGAGCTCTCTGCGGCCATACGGGTTTTGGAGGACTTGCGACTGCGGAGCCACAAATACTGCGACATCTTCTGCGCCGACGCCCTGTATGCCCAGGCTCCCTTCATCAACGCAGTGGTTAGTCAGGGCATGGATGTCTTGGTCAAAGTGAAGCAGGACAACTACCATCTGGTTCGCGATATGGATGAACTCATGGCCAGGGAGCCGCCGTATGTGTTCCGCGGGGTAACGCCAAGAGACGAACCTATCGAAAACAACCAGGGGGTTACTTACGATATCGAGCTATGGGGCGCAGAGGGGTTCACCAGCTGGGAGCAGGTGGACTGCCCGCTAAGGTGCGTCAAGGTACGAGAGACCAAGAAGGTAACCTGTAACGGCGAGCTCGTGAGCGAGACTGTGTCGGAGTACCATATCGCGACGACGGTGCTCGCTGCGCTCATGAAACCTCTACGGGTATGGGAGATAGCCCACCGGCGTTGGGACATAGAGAACACCGTGTTCAATGACCTTAAGCAGAACGGGGGCTTCAGGCACTGCTACACGCACGATCCGAACGGCATACGCGCGGTGTATGCTTTGTACTGCATAGTGTCCAACCTGATGCTGCTGTTTGCGCACAAGAACCTGAAAGATGCGCCCGGCAGAGGGGTCACGTTGAAGGAGCTGGCCCGCCAGATCCTAGTTGGCATCGAAACGCTCGCGCAACCGCTGCCGTTGCCATCACACGGGCCGAGCTAACGCCCCACCTGTTGGCATGGTACATCGGCAACAGAATGAAGAGGCATGCATCCCCGAAGCCTCAAGCTTGGGGGCAGAGGCCTCGCCAGCGAAACCTAGTATGGTAGTAGATGCCATACATCCTTGGATTCCGGTCGGCTCACAGGCCGCTGCCTCTCAACGCATTTGCGGGACTGCTGTAGCGGGGATGGCATCCGTATATGCCTTATCGGATTTCTGATATAATATGTACATCCGAAACGCGGAGGTGTAGAGCATGCCGATGATTATACCCAGCTCAGACCTTAGGAACCGGTACAGCGAGATTTCCGAGTTCTGCCGTGAGCATGCCGAGCCGGTGTATCTCACAAAGAACGGCAGGGGCGATCTAGTTGTGATGAGCATGGAGGTCTATGAGCGACTTGCTGGAAGGTCAGAGCTCTATAGGTTGCTGGATGATGGATTTGAGGACATGAGAAGCGGTAGAACCAAGCCGTTTTCAGAGGTGTTTAGCGACGTGCGGAAGACTCTGCCATGATGGGCAAGTACCCCGTCTGCATGACCAGTGCGGCTCGTCGCGACCTTGCCGAAATCGTGCAGTATATCGCGGAGGAACTAGCAGAGCCGATCACGGCTACAAAGCAGGTTGACAGACTGGAGAACGCTATAGCCAGCTTGGCCGTGATGCCGTCGAGGGTTTCGCCAGTTGCCGATGAGCGTCTTGCGGCGATGGGAGTGCGAAAGCTGCTCGTAGACAACTACCTGGTCTTCTACGTTGTGTCCGAATGCGCAGCAGTAGTCACTGTTCTCAGAATCCTGCACGCCAGAAGGAATTGGACAGACTTGTTATAGCTGAAAACTCTAGTCAGTGTCACCGGCATTCGCGTCCAAGTGCAGAGCGGATCTTCCGTATGCGCAAGACGCGGATCCTTTCCGGCTATGCAGGCACCGCATAGCCGCTACACGACGAGCTGCAACTCGGAATCTAGAAACCCGATGATTCCGGGCAGGCAATAGGCCCGCTATCGTTACCTTCAAGCACTACATAGGTCCCCTGGAACCCAACGGTTGATTGAATCGCCGCGATCCACGTCACAGTCTACTCGTAAGTAGTCTACTCGTAAGTAGCCTACTCATAGGTAGACTACTTATGATCAGTTTTCCGACGTGTGAGTGGGCCAAGGCAGACTGTGTTCATCGCTTCGTAGAATACAGGATTAATGGCGCTAGCGACGAAGTAAACACAGCGAACTGCGGCGCACGGCGGAGGCGGTGCGCCGAAAACTACAAACCCGCGCTGTACGGCGCGGTTATCGGAGGGTTAGTGATGAAGAACCGGCTGGCAGTTGTGTTCGTGGCGCTCGCGATCGTCGCGGCGCTGGCGGTGGGCGCATCGTCAGCGGCGCCCAAGAAGGTCGCGTATATCATCAACGGCGCCTTGGGCGATCTGTCTTTCTACGATTCCGGGCAGGCGGGCATCGACAAGATAGCGAAGGACTTCAAGGTCCAGACCCGCACGATCGAGTGCAACTTCGACCCCGCCAAGTATCCGCAGGCACTTCAGGCTGCGATACAGTGGAACGCGGATGCCATTTTCGTGATTTCCTACGGCTATGAGGATCTCCTCATGCAATATGCCGACCAGTACCCCTCCAAGTACTGGGTGAACGTCGACACCGTGGTCGAGAACAAGAAGAAGACTATCACCAGCGTGGACTTTGTCGAAGAGGAAGGGGCTTTCATGGCCGGCGTCGTTGCAGGCCTGGTGACCACGGATACTTCGATTCGCGGCGTCAACCCCGACAAGATAATAGGCGCGGTGGGCGGCGAGGACGACCCTGTGATACGCTCGTTCATCTACGGCTATGAGCAGGGCGCGAAATACATCGACAAGGATATCGAGGTCAAAACGGTGTTTGCCGGAACGTGGGACGACCCGGTCCGCGGCAAGCAGGCTGCCAAGCAACTCTACTCGCAGAAGGCCGACATCGTCTTCCAGATAGCTGCGCTCACCGGTTCAGGCGTGCTCGAGGCGGCCCGGGAGGAAGGCAAGTACGCCATCGGCGTCGACTCCAACCAGAACCCGCTGCAACCTGGGCATGTGGTCACCTCTGACCTGAAGAATGTGGGAGACGCTATCTACGGCGTGTTCAAGACCATCATCGACGGCACGTACAAGCCGGGTGTGGTGCTGGAATACGGCCTCAAGGAGGGCGGGGTGGGGCTCGCCATCGACGAGCATACCGAGAATATCCTGCCCGCCAAGTCACTCCAGCGCGTCCTTGAGATTCAGGAGAAGGTTAAGTCGGGGCAGATCAAGGTGAAGAGGTATCAATAGCAGCCAATAACCCGGGGCGCGCTCGAGCCCCGGCAGCGCGTATTCGGCGCGGGGCAGGGCCGAAGGCCCTGCTCTGCGTCTTGTCTGATATCCTGGAGGTGCCAAGTCACTTGGACGATCACTTCATCGAGATGCGTTCTCTTATCAAGGTGTATCCCCCCGATACCCTCGCTCTGGACCAGGTCGACCTGACAATCAAGGAAGGCGAGATCCACTCGCTTATCGGCGAGAACGGGGCGGGCAAGTCAACCTTGATGAAAGTCTTGTATGGCATGATCTCTGCGAGCAGCGGCGAAATCAGCTTTCGCGGCCGCCGTGTGCGGTACGCCAGCCCACGCGAGGCGGTGGCGGCCGGGATCGGAATGGTCCATCAGGAGTTCATGCTAGTGCCTTCCTACACTATCTACGAAAACGTGATACTGGGGGCCGAGCCCGTGGGGCGTCTGGGCGCGTTGCGCAATGCCGATGCGCGCCGGCGCGTGCAGTCGCTTGTCGACCGCTACGGCCTAAGTCTCAACATTGATGACAGAGTGTGTGATACGTCCGTAGGCGCACAGCAGAAGGTGGAGATTCTCAAGCTGCTATACCGCGATGTCGATGTGCTGATCATGGACGAACCTACCGCTGTGCTCACTCCTCAGGAGACGGGCGAACTCTTCAGGCGTCTGCGTGACCTAAACGCCGCCGGCAAGACGATCATCTTCATCAGCCACAAGCTTGACGAGGTGCTCGAATTGTCGGACACCATCACTGTGATGCGCCGAGGACGTCGCGTTGCTACTTGGGAGAACCGTGGCCTCGGCAAGGCGGATCTTGCCCGGGCCATGGTAGGCAGGGACGTAGTCTTCTCAGTAGACAAACCTCCTGCGTACTGCGGCGATGTGGTGTTCGAGGCCCGCGATTTGAGCTACGTGGACGCAGGCGGTAGGCGCAGGCTGGACGGGGTATCCTTCGAGGTGAGGCGAGGCGAGATTGTGGGGATTGCCGGAGTCGAAGGCAACGGCCAGCTCGAGCTGGTGCAGTTGATCACAGGGCTCGGACCGATCCAGTCGGGGCAGGTCAAGATCTGTGGGCGGGATGTCACTCGCGTGCCGGTCATCGAGCGACGCAAGCTCATGTGCTACGTGCCGCAGGACCGGAAGGCGTCGGGCAGCGCGCAGAATATGAGTTTGGCAGATAACGCCGTGATGACCCACCATCGACTCAATCCGCGGCTCGAGTCGAGGTGGAAGGCGCTTCTGAGCCCCGCTAGGTGTCGGCGTTTTGCGCAGAACCTGGTGGAGACCTTCGGTGTTCTGACTCCAAACGTCGATACCCCCATATCATCTCTTTCCGGAGGAAACCAACAGAAAGTCGTGGTCGGTCGCGAGTTTCTTTTCAGCGCCGACTTTGTCCTGCTCGATCAGCCTACCAGAGGTGTGGACGTGGGCTCGGTGGAGTTCATCCAGCGGGAGATCATCCGCAAGAGGGATTCGGCTGGAGACGTGACCGCAGACGTGGGTGCAGGTGAAGGCGCAGTTGCCGCCGGCGCGGGCTGCCTGCTGATATCTGCCGACCTCGACGAGCTGTTCAGCCTGGCCGACCGGATTTTGGTGATGCACCGGGGCCAAGTAGTGGCAGACCTTGTGCCGCGTGACACTACCCGTGAGGAAGTGGGCGAGTACATGTTGGGGGTTCGCGAGTCGCAATCCGAGCGCCGGCCCCGGGCCCAGGCCGCGTCAGCCTCAGCCTTAGGCCCGGCGGGAGAGGGGGCGTGTGTGAAGTGAGCAAGAATGCACTTACAGCCCTGGCCGGGATAGGTGTGGCTCTCCTGGCCGGCCTCGTGATCCTCTGGGCGCAGGGGTACCCGGCCGTGCCGAGCTACGCGGCGCTCTTCTCCTACAGCCTCTTCTCCAAGTTTGCGATCGTGTCCACGCTGAACAAGGCTACGCCGCTCATCCTGACCGGCCTTTCGGCTGCGGTTGGATTCGGCAGCAACTGCGTGAACCTGGGCCAGCCGGGCCAGTTCCTGATCGGCGCCATGGCGGTTGCGGCATTCGGCATCGTTTGCGATCTGCCGGCGCCTGTTATGATCCCTCTCGCGATTATGGTAGCTCTGGCCGCCGGGGCGCTCTGGGCGGGAATCGCGGCGGGGCTTCGTCGGCGGTTCAATATGGATGAGTTTATCACAACCCTGATGCTCAACTTCATCGCCGACTACTTCACTCTCTACCTGATATCCGGCCCTATGTGGGACCGCGCCACCTACTCGCCCATGACTAAGGCGACCAACCCAGGCAGCTGGCTGCCGATGTGGGACGGGCTGAGCGCGGCGTTTGTCGTATCCTGCGTCGCGTTTGTCGTCACGTGGGTGATATGGGACAGGTCCAAGCTGGGCTATGAATGGAGAGTGATGGGCCAGAACTCCGTATTCTCCAGAGTAGGAGGGTGCAACAACGAGGCCAACTTCACCCGCGCGATGCTTCTGAGCGGGGCCCTGGCGGGCCTTGCGGGCGGGATGATGGTAATGGGAGGCATGCAGCACCGGTTCGTGAAGGGGATGGGCGCCAACTACGCCTGGGACGGCGTGATGATCGCTATCGTGGCGGCCAATGGCATGGTGCCCACGGGGCTCTACGCCTTGTTCTTTGCCGCGATACAGACCGGCGCCATGGGCATGGAGCTGGAGACGGCGGTTCCCAGCGAGTTCGCGCTGGTTCTGCAGGCCATCATAGTGCTCTTCGTGGTTGCCAGCAGAGAATCGACTCGACTTCTCATCAACAGGTTGGCTGCGAACCTCAGGGCGCGGGCCGCGGCCGGCGCAGAGCAGGACATCAGCAAGGGGGGTGGGCGCGATGCATCTGGTCGTTGAGATGCTGAGATCGAGTGTGCTCGCCGCCACGCCGGTGCTTCTTGCGGGCCTTGGGGGCACGTACACGTATTACGCCAATGTGTTCAACATAGCCATGGAAGGGATGATGCTGATCGGCGCGTTCACCGCGGTGGCCGGCAGCTATCTTGCGGGTTCGTGGGTCGTCGGCATGTTGGCCGGGATGGCGGGCGGACTAGTGGCTGCGCTGGTGTTCGCGGTATTTGCCGTGTACCTCAAAACTGACGAGTTCGTGACGGGCACAGCCATCAATATGTTGGGCCTAGGCGGCACCACCTACGCTCTGAGGCAGATGTTCCGCGTGAAGGGCGCGTTCATGTCGCCCCGGATCCAGGCCATACCGCGCATCCGCATTCCGCTCATCGGCACGCTGCCCGGTATCGGGCCGGTGCTTAGCGGGCACCCATTTCTTGTGTACGTAACGCTGGCCCTGGCGATCCTGATCGAGTGGCACATATTCCGCACACGCTACGGCCTGCGCCTTCGGGCCTCAGGCGAGGATCCGAGGGCAGTGGACTCGGTGGGCGTCAGTTCCGACCGCATACGGGCCCAAGCGATACTGATCTCGGGCGCGCTATGCGGGCTGGCCGGCGTCTATCTGTCGCTGGGGTATGTGACGCTGTTTGCGGAGAACATGTCGAACGGTCGCGGTTGGATCGCGCTGGCGGTGATCATACTCACCCGCGGTCGTCCCTTAGGACTACTCACCATGTCGCTGGTGTTCGGATTCTTCGACGGCCTGGGCCTCAGCCTGCAGAGCACGAAAATACCGCCGCAGTTCACTCAGATGGTGCCGTACATCGCAACTATAGCCGCTCTTTACCTGTATTCCAGGGAGAAGAGACAGGCGCCGTCTGCGCCGACCGGGCCCACAGGATCGTCCGAGCAGGCCGGGCAATAGGCCGGCCTGACCGGGTAAGGCCGGAACGATTGACGGTCGGTTGTCGTTAGAGGTTATACGTGTTAATCTATACGCGTCCGACGGGCAGTCTGAGACTATCCGAAGGGAATGAGAGGGGGCGCATGTCATGAAGAAGACTGGGCTTGTGGTGCTCATCGTACTGCTGGCTGTGGTTGTCCTGTTCGCGTCCGGCTTTGTGAGGATATCGAACTCCATAGTCCGGGCAGAGGAAGATGTCAACGTCCAGTGGTCTGAAGTCCAGAATCAGCTACAACGGCGTTATGACTTGATTCCGAATCTTGTGGAAACGGTGAAGGGTTACGCTGCCCATGAGGAAGAGGTTTTCACTGCGATAGCCGAGGCCCGGGCGAAGCTCGGTGGGGCGAGAACGGTTGACGAAACGGCCCAGGCTGTAAATCAGCTGGAAGGCGCCCTGTCGCGCTTGCTGGTGGTAATTGAGAACTACCCTGAACTCAAGGCAGATGCGCATTTCTCGGAGCTCATGTATGAACTCGCGGGTACCGAGAACCGGATAGCTGTCGCGAGAATGCGGTACAATGAGTCCGTTCAGTCGTACAACGTGTATATCAGGGTCTTCCCGAACTCGATAATAGCAGGCATGAAGGGTGTTTCGCCCAAGCAGATGTTCGAGGCAGCCGAAGGCGCGGAAAAAGCGCCCGAAGTGAAGTTCTAGTAAAGCGGAGGGCACACACGTGAATCACGTAAATCGCAGGCGTCTCCCGGTTTGGCTCTTCGCTGTTGCCGTGGCGTTCCTGCTGGCCATGGGCGCTCCGGCCTATCCGGCAAGTGTGAAGACGGCGCTTCCCGCAAGGCCCGAGCCCGCGCGCCTGATGACCGATCTTGCGGGCATGCTGGGGCGTTCCGCCGTTGACGACATCGAGAGCCAGCTGGTCTTGCTCTGGCGGGATACGGGCGTTCAGTTTGCAGTGGTCACCGTGCCTGATCTTGGCGGCGATACCATCGACAACTACTCTGTACGGCTGTTCGAGGCTTGGGGTATCGGCGAGGCCGGCAAGGACAACGGCCTGCTACTTCTGATCGCTGCCGAAGAGAGGGAGATGAAGTTCGAGACCGGTTACGGCCTCGAGGGGGAACTGCCCGACTCTTTCCTCGGGAAGGTGATCGACCAGGCTCTTGTTCCCAAGTTCAGGGAAGGCAATCCCGCGGCAGGCATCAAGGCCTCCGTCACGATGGTCTCCGACCGTCTTCAGGGCCGGGCCGGAGAGGGGCCGGGAAGCGATAAGTCCTCGGATTCCATTGGCGAAATCGCAGCTGTGATTGTCTTCCTGATCATTGTCATGGCCATAATGGCGATTTCCAGTCGCCGTCGAGGCCCGCGCGGAAGAGGGCCGGGCAGCGGCAGCGGAGGCGGCACTTGGCGTACCCCCACGACCTGGCCCAAGTCTACAGGAGGCTGGGGAGGTCGCTCCGGAGGCCGATCTGGGGGCAGTTCGTCCGGGGGCTTCGGGGGCTTCGGCGGCGGTCGATCGGGCGGCGGAGGCGCGAAGGGCGGATGGTAGCCTCGCTCGTCTACACTCAGAGCAATCGCCGTGAGAAGATGCCCGCGAGGCCGGCATCCCTGACCCGCTGAGAGATGCGGCGGAGATCGGTGGTGTACAATCCCGAGTCATACATTCGGTTGTAGTATACGCCGCCGGCAAAGGTGTACTTGTTGAGCAGCCCCGAGGGCGAGCCCAGTGACCGCTCGATACAGGCGAGCAGGTCGCCGCAGGCAAGCGATGAGGGGAGGATCAACGGCTCTTTGCCGACGGCTTTTCGTACTGCGTTATGCCCTGCCAGCGTGCCGGTGCAGATTGCCTCGGTATGCCCTACCATCAGGCCCGCCTTTTCGCCTGCACAGAATAGGTTCTCCACTCCGGTTACCTTCATCGACAGATCATGCGGGGTGATCACTGTGAACCTGATGGAATTGCCCCTACCTCCTGCGTACGGGTCCTGGTAGAGAGCTGACTCGAATCCAGGAATGGCCCGCAGTCGATCCATGGGGAAGAAGGGCGCCATCAGCTTGGCCTGGCCTGTGTCGAGCAGGATTATGTTGTCGTAGAACTCGGGCAGCGAGTACTGCTGACACGCTTTGGGCGCGGACCGGTCGGCCCGGGGCACGTAGCGGGGTATCGGAATCACCAGTGCGCCCTGTTCTTCCAGGTTGCGTGCGAGCCACGGGGCCAGCGATTTCTTCTGCAGTTCGCACGAGCCGCTCATCGCTTCGAACAGGCTGCCCGAAACTTCCCTGGCCCCGGCTTTCCCCGCGATGCTGACGCGTGGGCCGAAGGCGGGACATCGCAGAGCGCACATGACGCATCCGCCGCTTACGCGGGCGCAGTTGCCCTGTGGCCCTGCGGTGCCTGTGGCGTCGACGAAACAGTGGGCGGGGACTCTCTGTCCGTCTGCGAGCACGAGTTGGCCGATGCGGTCGCCGTCCTTCTGTACGTCTACCGCGCGCGATTCAAACATCAAGTGGACTCCCAGTTCCGTAAGGGCCCTGCGCGCTGCGGCTTCCACCCGGTTGACGTCGTATAGGCTCGCATGACGATGGCCGGGGAAGTCCACGCGCCGGTGGACGGTTACCTGATCGATAACGTCGAACAGGTAGCCGGCGCCCATTGCTGCAAGCTCGCGGGCGGCCGTGAACCGCCCGTTGTTGTCCATTATCCCCCCGACCAGGCCCGTTCCGAGCAGTAGATTGCTTCTCTCGAGCAGCACGACGTCCGCTCCGGCCTGCGCCGCAGCCGCAGCGGCGGCGCACCCTGCCCACCCCCCGCCAACAACGACGATCACGACGTTCATCTGCCCAGGTCTTGCTCCTCATCGTGCGCTCGGATTTCGCGCTCGCGCTTTCTGAACTCATCTTCAATGATCCTGGGCACAACTCGGGCTAGAATGCGCCCGGCTGTGAGCGGAGCGACCTTTCCGGGTAGCCCGGGAGCCAGCTCGGCTCGGATCCCGCGCTCGGCCGCTGCCACGAAATCGACGCCGCCAGGCGCGGAGGCCAGATCGATTATGACTGCCGTTCGCTTGAGCACGTACACAAGGCTTCGATCGAGTACCGGCGCCGGCACTGTATTGAAGACAATGTCCATCTGCGGTAGGCAATGGGGCAGATCGGCGAAGTCCACCGGCGCGACTCCCATCTCAAAGAGCCTTGCTCTGCCCGATGCTTTGCGCGAGGCGCCCCACACATGCGCGCCCAGCCCCTGCAGCATCCTCGCAAGGGTAATGCCGGTGCGCCCCGGCCCAAGCACTAGGCAGTTGCTGTTGTGTATGGTGAAGGGCGTGGCCTGCATCGCCATGAGGATGGCGCCTTCCGCCGATGGGATGGAGTTCAAGATGGCCAGCTCGTCGTCTTCGCCCATATTCACGACTCGAAGACCCAAAGCGGCGCAGTCCGCTGCGAGGCAGGGACGGACAACGCCGCTGAATACCATGGCCGTCGGATCGGCTGTGGCCAGGAGTTCGCGAGTGACGCTTACAGGCCTGGAAGTGATCTTGACGTTTCCGCTCATGTCGGTACCCGAAAGCGGCAGGATGACGGCGTCCGCCCCGGCGCAGGCATCGCGAGCGCTCGAAGCGATCACCGTCTCACTGCGCAGACCCTCTGCAGGCGTTCCGAAACAAGACACATGCGCCCCGGAATCGATCAGGCTGGACACTAACTCCACTTCGCGGCGGTCGCCGCCGAAGACACAAAGGGAGAGCCCGCTCAAGTTGGCCACGCGGTCCGCCTCCTTCATACTCGCTCAGAGTAAGTGTATGACGGAGGCGCGGCGCTCAGTCGATCTGCGCGGCGAGTTCGCGCCGGGCTTCCTTCAGTATCCTCTCGGCGTCGAGCCTAGTAGGTCCTTCAGCGTAGATGGTGAACGACGGGTGCCTGGCGTCGGGCAGCACCATGTACCATCCGTCGCCCGCTCTCTTTCGGTAGCCGTCGAATGTATCTACTCCGGGCTGGTCCAGCCTGCCCAGGAGCTCTCGCATGGCCTGGCCCTTGAGCTCCCAAGGACACGGCATCGTGCCCGAGAGCAGGTGGTGCTCTGGAACTAGCTGCACGAGCTGTGAAAGCGGCGCCGAATCAGCCGACACCCATTCCACTAACTTGGCGGCGGCGAATATGGCGTCCATGCCGTTGTGCAGCTCGGGAAAGACGAACCCGCCGGCGAGGTCAGAGGCTATCCCTGACTTGCTCGTGCGCGCCAGGTCCGAAAGCTCGCGCGCGTGCGACTTGGCCCGATACACGGTGGCTCCATTGCTCGTTAAGGCATCGATGAGCACGGTGGGGATGTAGCTGGGCGCCGTGACGCCGCGGGACGACTTCGCACGAACGCTGAACAGCGCCATCATATATGCGAGCTCTATGTCGGTGAGTACTCGGCCGGAATCGTCGGCCACCCACATCCGCGCGCCTTGGGGATCAATGAGGATTCCCATGTTCGCTCCGATGGTCTTGACTATCAAGGCCAGGTCTTCACGGGCGCGCTCCGATTCGCGGCGTGTTTTGGGCATCTTCGTCTCCTGTTCGATGGCGTTGAGCGACGTCACCTCGGCGCCCATCTTGGCGAGCAGCGCGGGGAGCATACTTCCGGTGAAGCCATGCCCGCAGTCAACTACCAGCCTGATGCGATTGGCTTTGGTCGCTTCCACGTTGATGTTTGACAGGCAATCATCGGTGTAGATTTCCACAGCCCGCGGGTAGTAACTGATGCTGCCGACCTCGCGGGCGCTGGTGCGCCGGGGATCCTCGCGCGCGAGCAAAGTTTCGATCCTGCGTTCGTCATTGCGGGAGAGAGCGAGTCCTTCGCAGTCGAACACCTTTATGTCGACCATTTCGAAGTTGTCTTCGGAGGTCTGGGTATGCACGGCATAAGCATAGCCGTTTCGGCATGTCATGTAGGAGAGCAAGGGCAAGGGCTGCCCTTGCAGGTCGCACACGGATACTCCGGCACTGGATAGCCCCGCCACGAGCGCCCTCTTCATCATGCGCGCCGTGCGACTGGGGTCGCGGCTGACGATTACACTGGCGCCTTTCTTCATGGCGCTGCCGATCGCGCTGCCCAGGCGCACCGCGAACTCGGGTGTAAACTCGAAGTTGACCAGGCCCGATATGGCGCCGGCATGGAATACTTCTCGTTGCAGGCGTTGCCCCCACACCACGCTGGAGGAGAGCACAACACTCTCGTCGATGATCTTGCCCGGCCAAACACGCACTCCGGGCTTGACCGTGACTGCGGTGTTCAGAATGGAATCATCCGACACCACGGCTCCTTCGCCTACTCGCACACTTTCCTTCAGCACCACGTTTTTGCAGATGATGGAGCCGGATACTACTGATCCTTCGCCTATGTAAGAGTTGCTGAAGATAGTGGACCTCACGACGAAGGAGTTCGCCGCGACTATGACGTTGTCGCCCACCACGCTGTACTCGCGAAGCCGGGCCCCTGGGGCGATCTCGCAGTTTTCCCCCAGCACCATGGGGCCCTTGAGGTCGGCCCTGGAACTGATCTTGGCTGATTTGGCCACCCATACGCCGGGCATTACTTGCTCGCCGGGTATGTTCAGTCGGACCTTGCCTGAGAGCGCGTCCACTTGAGCCCGGATGTACGTTTCAATGTTGCCCACATCGCACCAATAGCCGTCAGCCACGTGCCCGAACAAAGGCTGCTCTTCCCGGAGCAGGAGAGGGAAGAGGTCGCGCGAGAAATCGAAGTCCTGCCCGGGCGGTATGAACTTGAGCACCTCGGGCTCGAGAATGTAGATCCCCGTGTTGATTGTGTCGGAGAACACCTCCGACCAGCCGGGTTTTTCCAGGAAGCGCTGAATGCGGCCACTCTTGTCGGTGATGACCACTCCGTACTCCAGGGGATTATCTATCTTGGTGAGCAGGATGGTGGCGATGGCGCCCTGCTTTCGGTGGAATTCCAGCGCCTGAGTGAGGTTGAAGTCGGTCAACAGGTCGCCGGAGATCACTATGAACGTTTCATCGAAGTGCTGCTCTAGGTTCTTCACTCCGCCCGCGGTGCCGGGCAGCTTCTCCTCCACCTTGAACTTCACGGAAAGCCCCTGAGCCGAGCCGTCGCCGAAGTACGACTCAATCTGGTCGGCCAGGTAGTACAGGTTGGAGTAGACGTCGCGTACCCCGTGCGCTTTGAGCAGAAGAAGTATGTGCTCCATAATGGGCCGGTTGGCTATGGAGATCATGGGCTTGGGCCGAGTGGCGGTGATCGGTCGAAGGCGGGTTCCTTCTCCCGCCCCGAGGAGCATGGCTTTCATGGCTTCGGACCTCCCTTGCTCTGCCCTACTTGTTTGTGCATTTCGACGGGAGCGCGCGGTTGTCCTCTGCCTGAGGGCGACCAATAGCCGAGGCCCCGGGGATCGTGAGCGGACAGGGCGGATGCAGGGATATCCCTCGCCTGCGTAGAACACACATAGGCCAGTCTGTGGCCGAAGTAGCGGGGGAGGAGCTTTTTGATGCAGGACGTGCAGAGCCGACCGGACTCCAGAGGTATCGATATACAGAAGGTCGGAGTGAAGAATGTGCATCTTCCATTGCAGATTGCCACCAAGGCAGGCGGCTGGCAATCGGTATTGGGAAACGCTTCGCTATCAGTTGAGCTTCCCATGCAGTTCAAGGGCACTCATATGAGCAGGTTCATAGAAGTGCTACTGTCGTGGAGCCAGAAACCGATATCGAACGTGTCCATAACGTCAATACTGAAAGAGACGTGCGAGGCCCTGTCGGCAACGAAGGCGCACATCTCGATACGGTTCAAGTACTTCGTGCCGAAGCGGGCGCCGGTGAGCGGCAAGGAGAGCATTCTCGATTACAACTGCGAGTTCAGCGGGGTAGTCGATGGTTCTCGCCACACATTCGTCATGGGAGTGGAGGCGCCGGTCACGTCGTGTTGCCCGTGCAGCAAGGAGATTTCGTCGTTCGGGGCGCACAACCAGCGTACAATGATCCGGGCGCGCGTTCGCTTCAGCGCGGCGGGGTTTCTATGGCTCGAGGATCTCATAGCGCTTCTGGAGTCTCAAGGCAGCTGCGAGGTATATCCGCTGCTCAAGCGGGAGGACGAGAAGTTTGTCACCGAGGCGGCCTACGCCAACCCTAAGTTTGTCGAGGACATACTACGAGACGTGGTCATATCGCTCAGGGCCGAACCGCGTGTGCGCTGGTTTGAAGTGGAGTGCGAGAGCCATGAGTCAATTCACAACCATTCCGCTTTCGCCTGCCACGTCGAAGAGAAGAGGACGGTGTAGCCGCCGGTGCCGGTGCTGGAAGTAGGTTCAGTCACCAAGTACTACGGATCTGACCTGGTGCTCAGCGCGATTAACGTCTCGGTGGAGGAACGCGACCGCATAGGCCTGGTGGGGCGAAACGGCACAGGTAAGACCACTCTGCTTCGGATCATGGCCGGAAGCCTGGACTACGATTCTGGTTCCGTGACGGCGGCGCCGGGCCGAACCGTGGGCTACTTGGCGCAGGGGATCGGGTACAACTCCGGCAACACGTTGTATGAAGAGATGAAGGGCGCTTTCACCCGCGCGTTCCGCATCGCTCACGAAATGCGTGAGTTGGAGCGTCAGATGGCAGACCCCAAGATGGCCGACCCCGAGGCTGCCGGATCCGAGCGACTGCTGGACCGGGTCATGCAGCGGTATTCCAGGCTCTCCACTGAGTTCGAGATGTGCGGGGGCTACGACTACGACGTACGCATCAAAACGACCCTCTTTGGGCTGGGCTTTCGCGAAGACGATCTGGATCGCGTTATCGACACTCTGAGCGGGGGTCAGAAGGTTCGCGTCGCGCTGGCGCGCATGCTCTGTTCTGCCCCGGATATTCTCCTGCTCGATGAGCCCACCAACCATCTGGATGTGGATGCGTGCGAGTGGCTCGAAGGCTATCTTCGTTCGTTTTCAGGCGCGTTTGTCGTTGTATCGCATGACCGCTACTTCCTGGATGCTACCACCAATAGGACATGGGATCTTGAGGATCGGACGATAACCGAATACCCAGGCAACTACACGTTCTTTGTTGCACAGAAGGAGCTCGCCCGCGAGCGCCGGGCGGAGGAGTACGAACGCCAGCAAGAACTGATCCACAGGCTCGAGGAGTATGTGCGCCGCTACAAGGCCGGCAACCGCACGACCATGGCTCAGAGCCGGGAGAAGATGCTCGCGCGCATACAGCGTATCGAGAAGCCCCGGCAGAGTCCGTCCATGAAGCTCGGCTTCGGCAAATCGGCGCGCACCGGCCGACTCGCGGTCGTGATCGACAGGGTATCCAAAGCCTTTGGCGAGCGCCGCCTGTTCGACCGGGTGGAACTGGCCGTGGAACGAGGCGAGCGCCTGGGGATAGTGGGCCCTAATGGCTCCGGCAAGACCACTCTGCTCAGGATAATCGCCGGCGACCTGACGCCCGACGAGGGCTCGGTGGCTCTGGGAGAGAACGCGTCGGTGGGCGTATTCTGGCAAGATCTTAGAGGACTGAATGAGGAGTCTACCGCGCTTGACGAGGTATACATGATGCGCGACTGGACCTTAGGCGAGGCGCGCAGTTACCTTGCGCGTTTCCTGTTCCGAGGCGACGACGTGTTCAAGCGCGTGAGCGTGCTGTCGGGAGGAGAGCGCAACCGCCTGGCGCTGGCCAAACTGATCCTGTCGGCGCCCAACGTGTTACTGCTAGACGAACCCACTAATCACCTCGACATGGAGTCACGGCACGCTTTGGACCAGGCAGTAGCCGAGTTCGATGGAACGGTCATATGCGCCAGCCACGACAGGTACTTCCTCGATCAGGTGGGCACGGCAATCCTGGAGATCGCGGAGGGCCGATGGCGTGTGTACGACGGCAACTACAGCTACTACCGTGAGAAGAAGGCCGCTGAAGCGGTAGCCGACGCTCCGGCGGCAGGCGGCGGCGCTAGGGCGCGTAGTCGGGCGCGGACCCGGGACCAGGCGCGGGAGGCTGTACGCGAGGTAGGCCTGATAGAGGCAGAGATTGAACAGGCCGAAGCCCGTCTGGCCTCCGTAGAAGTGCTTCTTGCGTCGGAGGATCTCTACTCCGACGGCGAGCGGGCGCGCGAAGTGGTGACCGAGCATCGTGCGCTCATGGAAGAGCTCGAAAAGTTGTACGAGGCTTGGGAGACGGCTCTTGGCGAGGCGGAGACGACGGGGGGATATGAGGATTGAGCTTGAGAGTTGGCGCCTGTACCGAGGCGTGCCGGGCAGCTGTTGGGCGTGCCGAGGCGCTGGGTGTGTACGCGGTGGTCAGGGTGCAGGACAAGATTGAACGGGCGGTAGGCGTCGTGAATGGCCGCACCGACCTTAAGAGCGTAGAAGAGGTGTCTGGCGTCGGCGTCCAGGTTTTCACCGCTAGCGGCCTCGCAGGCTTTGCGTCCAGCGATACTGTTACCCCAGGCTCGCTAGTGGACCTGGTGGAATCAGCGGCCCGGCTGGCCCGGGAATCCGGTGCGTACGGGCCGGAACCTGCAAAGGGCATTGAGCGGGTTCGCCCTCTCGTCGCACAGGCGCACCGCGAGGCGCCTATGGGTATACACGCCATTGGCCATGCTCGGGAAGAGGAGCTTGTCGCGGACATATGCAGGATGACGATGGAGATCGACTCGCGCCTAGCGGTTCGCACCTTCTATCGGATAGTCGATGAAGAGTGGCGAATAGTGCGAAGTGACGGCACAGACGTCATGTTTTCGATGCCGCGCGCCGCTGTGATGAACATGATCACGGCCAGAGGCGATAGCCACACAGCAACTGTCAACGCTTCGCTGTCGGGAGAGGACGCGTCTGTAATCGCTTCGCCTGAGGGCCGCCTCCGCCTGGAAAAAAGGACCGTCAAGGCTGCCCGCACCGCTCTGGCTCTCCTGGGCGCCCCAAGGGCGCGAGCCGGTTCCTATCGGATAGTGATAGATTACGCTTTGGCGAAAGGCCTCGCCCATGAGGCTTTCGGGCACGCGGCCGAGTCCGACTGCATGGAAACGTCCATTCTGGGGCGCGAAGGCAGGTTCCGTGTAGGCGAGCGCGTTGCAGCCGACATCGTCACCATAGTCGATGGACCTCTGGAAGGAGATTACGCGTACCAGCCCATTTCGGCCAACGGGATTCCGCGCGAAACGGTCGAGATCGTCAAGAGCGGCGTTCTCGTGCGCGCGCTCGCGGATGTGTTTTCGGCCCAGCAGGCCGGAGTGCCGGTAACCGGCGCGGGCAGGGCCGAGAGTTTCCGTCATGTTCCGGTTCCTAGGATGTCCAATATCCGGATCACTGTCGACGACCCTCTCCCGATCGACCTGGCGTTCGAAGACGTCGCCCCGCAGGATGTGCGCGATTGCCTGGCGCGTGCGGGGTTGCTCCTTGAGAGCGCGCCCGTGCTATACCTGTCGGGCTACAAAGGCGGTCAAGTCAACCCCGCCAAGGGAGATTTCGTGTTCAACTGTTCGGCGATATACGAGCTTACACCCACCGATATTCGTCTGTGCCAGCCCGCCATATTCAGCGGCAAGGTTCTGTCTGCCCTGGGCTCAATTATCGCCGGCATAGGCCATCCGATACTCGACGCCATGGGCACATGCGGCAAGTCGGGGCAGCGCGTGCCATCGAGTGGAGGCGGGAACATGTTCCTGGTCATCGACGGGAACGAAGAGATAACGATCGGGGGAGTATGACATGTCCGCTGCAGTCGAAACAGCTGAAGCTCTGGCGAGGAGGCTCAGCGAGGCCCGCGGGTGGAGGCTCGTCGCGAATTCAGTCTATTCGGTCGATGTGGGGATGGACGACAACAAGCTGTGCGGCCACTATCGTCCGCCCCGAGCGGCCGGCGAGGTTGCCGGAAGCGTCTTCATCATATGGGAAGACGGCACGGTGAGCCGTGGCAGGATCGACAGCAAGACCCTGGCTAGACTGCCGCGCGACATCGAACTGTGGCGATCGCTGGCCTACCGCGACGACGACGCCGCCCACATCGCTGAGCTGACGCCCCCAACCCAAGTCGAGCTATTCGACCCGAGGGTGTCCGACATAGTCACGGACGACGCAGGCCCGGTGTTCGAGGCCATCTCGCAGATAGCCGCGGCGGCCCGCGAAGGCGGCGCCGACGTGGTTGATGCGGGAGTGGGCTGCTCTGCAGTTGAGACCGTCATAGCCACTTCGAACGGATTGTGGGTGAAATACCCGGAGACAAGCGTATGGTGCTCATGGAGCATCGACAAGACTATGAGCGGTATCAGGCTGGGTAGAGACCGTGAGACGCTGGCTGGGCTAGCGCGAGCAGTGTCTGTAGCCGGCCGGCTCGCTCTGGCGGCGAGAGTGCGTGTGAAGGTAGATGCGCGCGACATGCGCGTCGTACTGACGCCGAGAGCGGCGGAGTCTTTCATCGGCCACTATCTCCTGCACAACATGCTCGGCGAGAATGTCGCTGAAGGACGGTCCAGGTATTCACTGGAGCAATTCCGCGAGGGCTCGCGCGTTTTTCGCAGCGATGTCAGCCTGGTAATCGACACGGCAGTGCCCATGGGCCCGGGCTCCTACCTGTGCACATCGGAGGGCATACCCTCTGGCCGGGCGGTACTGGTGGAAGGTGGGCAACTGGCCGCGCCGATCCTGAACATTAAGTACGCACGGCGTTGTCAGATGGCCCCTACCCCGATCCCGGCAAGCGGAATGCCGCCGGGCCATGCGGGGTTGACGTTACGAGCCGAGAACATGGAGGGCTGGACTGAGCTTCTTTCCGGCGCAGACGATGTGATACTTGTCGATAGTGTGCTGGGCATGCACACTCAGGATCCGACCACGGGCAACTTCTCTCTGGCTGTTCCAGACGGCATTGTGGTGCGCGAAGGGCAGTACGCGGGAGCGGCCAAGGTGGTCATATCAGGCAACTTCATGAGCGCCATGAACGAGGCTGATACCAGGTTCGCGCTGAGCGACGATGATCCCAACCCCGGCATCGAGCTCATGTGTCATGTAGAGGGATGATGGTCGAAGTCAGCGCGCGGTTAGTGCATGCAGTTGGCGCGAAATAGCGGAGGTGGAAATGTATGAGGCTTGCGATAATCGGCGGGACAGGTGTGTATGACCCTGCGATTTTGGACGGTGTCAGAGAGGCGGTTATCCAGACGCCCTACGGGCCGGCGAGCATGAAGATCGGGGCTTACCGCGGGCAGGAGATCGCGTTCGTGGCTCGGCATGGGTTCGGGCACACAGTGCCCCCGCACATGATCAACTACAGGGCCAACATTGCGGCCCTCAAGATTTTGGGTGTGGAGCGCGTGATAGCTACGTCTGCCGTGGGCTCGCTCAATCCCAAGATGAAGCCGGGCATGTTCGTCTTCGTGGACCAGTTCATAGACTTCGCCAAGTCACAGGTGCGAACGTTCTTCGACGGTGGAGAGCATGGAGTGGTGCACCTCGATTACAGCGAGCCGTACTGCCCTGAGATCCGGGCCAAGATGGAAGAGGGCGCCCGCGCGCTCGGAATCGACGCGATTAACGGAGGGTGTTACGTATGCCTAGACGGACCGCGCTTTGAAACGCCGGCGGAGATACGCATGTTCGCCAAACTCGGAGGGCACCTTGCAGGCATGACGGGCGTTCCCGAAGCCGTTCTTGCGCGAGAGGCGCAGCTGTGCTATGCCTCCATAGCCATGGTCACGAACTGGGCTGCCGGCATCTCGGACAAGGCACTAACACACCAGGAAGTGGTAGACATAATGCAGACCAACGGCGGAAAACTGCGCGCTGTGATCATGGCGGCCATCGATAACCTGCCGGCTCGGCGCGGGTGTGCCTGCGCAGAGGCCGGGGTGGATATGCCGTGGCTGGAAGCGTACAAGGAAGGGGGGCCCCGATGGCAGCCTTGAACGACCTGGTCATAGATGACGTCACTGTGATCACCATGGACTCTGAGCGGCGCACGATGCGCGACGCGGCCATCGCTGTCGAGTCGGGCGCCATTGTTTACGTGGGGCCCGCGGCCGGACTGACGCGGCGGCTTGAGCAGATGCCGCGCCTGCCGGGGCGGGGCCGCATCGCTATCCCAGGGCTGGTGAACGCGCACACGCATGCCGCCATGGTGCTATTTCGGGGATACGCCGACGACCTGATGCTCCAAGAGTGGCTTACTACCAAGATCTTCCCCATAGAGGCCGAGCTGACTCCGGACGACGTGTATTGGGGGACTCTGCTGGCCTGTGCGGAGATGATCAAGTCAGGCACTACGACTTTTGCCGACATGTACTTCTTCATGGACGAAGCCGCGCGGGCGGTGGAGAAATCGGGGATTAGGGCTAGCCTGTGCGTGGGAATGGGATCGCTTGCGGAGAGCGCCGGCGGCTCGAGTGGGTTCGACGCGGTGCTCGAACGCGGGTCCAGCCTGTGCGAGAGCTGGAATGGCGCGGCGGGAGGCAGGATCACCACTATGCTCGGTCCCCACGCGCCGTATACTTGTTCAGTGCCCTTCCTGTCTGCGGTGGGTGAGCGCGCGAGAGGACTGGGCGTAGGAGTACATACGCATATCTCCGAGACCTTTCGCGAAGTAGATGAGATCCGGTCCGCTCACGGCATGAGCCCTGTGGAGTATGTGGAGTCAAGCGGCCTTTTCGATGTGCCGACACTGGCTGCCCACTGCGTCGCGGTGTCAGACGATGACATCAGCATCTTGGCAAAGCATGGAGTGCGGGTTGCGCACAACCCTGGGTCAAACATGAAACTGGCATCCGGCGTCGCGCCTGTGGAGAAGATGCTGGCGGCCGGCGTCGCCGTCGGACTGGGCACTGACGGCGCGGCCAGCAACAACAACCTTGACATGGTGGAGGAGATGCGTTTAGCGGGTCTGCTACACAAGGTGACTCGGCTCGATCCGACGGCAGTGCCCGCGCATGCATGCCTGGAGATGGCCACCAGTGGCGGCGCCGCATGCCTTGGCCTGGCTGATCGTATAGGTTCGATAGAGATTGGCAAGAGGGCGGACATAGTCCTTCTTGATTTCGGGGCGCCGCATCTGTCGCCGGCCGGCATCGCAGACCTGATGTCGCATGTGGTGTACTCCGCTTCCGGCGCCGACGTCAGCGCTGTTGTGGTTGACGGGTGCGTGCTGATGGACGACAGGAAACTGACCACCTTGGATGAGCGCGAGATCATGGCGGAGGTGGAATGCAGGGCGAGTAGATTGGCTGAAGAGGCAAATGGAAAACTGAGGAAATAGGTGATGCGCAATCATTGTGAGGTCGTATTTGCCCTAATAACTACAGCGCCTCGGCGAGAGAATATGCCTGAAAGGAGGTCTCGCCGGGTGTTGTGGCAACGGAAGTATGGCGGCGATAGGGGCGACGGGTCCAGAGAGGGTGACATCGATTTCGAGTTCGCTTCGGAACTCACACCCTCCGGTCTGGGCTCGCCGGCCAAGACCGGGCGCACAACTGGCGCTAGGTCCAAGACAACGCGTGGCGGAACTGCCAAGGAAAGCTCCCTGATGGGAGGGGTGTCGGTTTCGCCGATGCCTATCACCGCCGGTGAGCGTGTCACTGTGAAGTACAACGGCCTCCTGGCCCAGGCCGGCGCAGATAGCCTGTACCTGCATTCAGGTTTTGGGTCCAGAGACTGGCGGAACGTCTCCGACATCCCGATGACGCACGAGAAAGCGGGCAGTTGGAAAGCAGAAGTGCATCTGGATCCGAATGAAACCTCCCGCCTGAATTTCTGCTTCAAGGACAGGGCCGACAACTGGGACAACAACTACGGCCTCAACTGGAGCCTGGAAATACACAACGGATAGGCAGGGCGGCTTCGGCAGATCTATCGCACCGGCGGGCAGGATGAAGGCACGCGTGAGCGCGCCCGAAATCCTGCCTTCTACCTTTACAAACACTTAGGCCTTTGCTATAATCATCAACGGACGCTGTTGCGCCTTGGGGAGTCGTCTAGTGGTAGGACGTCAGACTCTGGATCTGATTGCGAGGGTTCGAATCCTTCCTCCCCAGCCAATACATGGCCCCGTGGTCTAGTGGCCTAGGACGTCGCCCTCTCAAGGCGGAGACACGGATTCGAATTCCGTCGGGGCTACCAAGTTTGAACACCCTGAGAAATCAGGGTGTTTCGTCATGGCGCGCCCTTGTCTAGGTCAGCGCTTCATCTGCCGGCATCGGGCGGGCGAAGTAATACCCTTGACCGAAGTCGATCCCTATGCCCTGCAGAATCTCCAAGGATTCGGCGTCTTCGACGCATTCAGCTACGGTTTTGGCTCCCAGCACCTGCGAAACCGAGTTGATGGCTTCTATGATGAGCTTGCCGGAGGAGTCGCTTCTCATGGACTGCACCACACTGCCTGCGATCTTCACCACATCCACGGGCAGTTCATACAGGTATGAGATAGCCGAGTACCCGGCGCCGAAATCATCAATTGCAAAAGTGCAGCCGAGCGCATTCATCCGGTTCATCCATGCTCGTACTTCAGATACGTTCCCCATGGCCGCGGTCTCAGTGATTTCAAAGCACAAGCGACTTTGGCCGATGCTACTTGACGCCACTCTTGCTTCGACCTGCTCCAGGAAGGAGGGCCTGGCGATGCTTCTGGCGGAGAGATTCATGGCGATGCTCACGCCGGGCTGGGCCGACAGCAAGTCTATCACCTGATCCAGTACCCACATGTCGATCTGAGGTATTAGCCCAAGGTCTTCTGCTGTGGGCACGAACCTGCCTGCCGCTACCACATCGTTGTCGGGGCCAATCATGCGGACGAGCGCCTCAAAGTGTCGGCAGTCGGAGCCCTTTGGCTGGGCGCCTGCAATAGGCACGATAGGCTGCAGATACACGAGCAGCCTGCCGTTTTGGAGAGCCGCTTCAATGGCGAGTGTGTCGGAATGCGTCTCTGATCTGCCGTTGGCGACCGGAGAAACGTAAGTTGGCGAGAACACAACGCGGTTCTTGCCTGCTTCTTTCGCGGCGGCCAACGCCATGTCGGCGTGCATAGACACGTCTCGGGTATGGGTATCGCGGCCAATTTCGGTCATTCCTGTGCTGACAGTGAGGTACACAGGCATGCCTCTGACTTCGAGTCTGAGGCTTTCCAAAGACGACCTTATCCGTTCGGCCGTGACCAAGGCCTCGTCCCGCATGACTCCTCTGAGCAGCACGGCAAACTCATCGCCGGCAATCCGCGCCACCAGATCGGTCTTGCGTACCATTGTTTTCACATGCTTGGCCACGGCTATCAGAATCTCATCGCCCATGGAATGGGTGAGTGTATCGTTGAGAGCCTTGAAATTGTCGATGTCGATGGCCAGCAAAGCGCTGGGCTTACCTTTCTTGTCCTGCAGGATGGCCCGGTCGATCGCTCTGATCAGCGCGGCTCTGTTGGCGAGGCCGGTCAGGTAGTCGCGTTCGGCGAGGTAACGCGCGTGTCGGGATTCGTTTTTGCATCTTGAGATCACCATGAAGACTGTGAGCGCCGCCAGCAACGCGACGGTTAGGAAGATCGGCGCCCACTGGGCCAGCGAATACTTGGTCCAAGCAGCGAGTTCGACGTCCATAGCCAGGAAAGCAATAGGGTCGTCGCCTGGGCCGGTAGCGATGGGTGCGTAGGCCGAAATCCAGGTGCCCCAGGGATCAGTTCTCGGGCCCTCCACACCGGCAGTGCCCGAAGCGAAGAGCGCCATTTCGCCAGGTGTCGCCGGGTACATAGACTGGCCCGGAGGCGAGTAGTCGGGGGAATCCTCAGGTTCGGCATCGAGGATGGCCACGATCTGCCCGTCGACGGGTCGCACGATGTAGACAAACCGGGTGTCCTCAGACGTTAGGTGAAGAGCCCTCAGTCTATCGAGCACCCGAACAAATGCGTCTTTCGATTTCGGACCGGCCCCCAAGGCGTGTTGGGTGATATCGGCTATGTCGCCCGGATCCAGGAGAGCGGCTGAGGATCGAGCCCTCATAAGCAGGTTGTGGCGCGCCTGCTGATCGGCACGGGCGGCGCACAGGCATATGACTCCCCAACTTATGGCCACTATGGCTAGAGCTGCCAATGACGAGCGAACCATCCGGGCTGCAGGAGCAGGCGGACGCGCGCGAACTCGCTTGGGCTCTTGCTCTTGACGCAGCTGTTCGACCACGTACAGGCCCCCTTGCCTCGATGGTGGGTGGCGACAATCGTCGTTGATCGGCACTTGACACGGCCGGAGTGGGCCCAGACTCATTAATTCGGCATTAGTCGTGGATATCCTTGCGTTGAGGCCACGTATTTTCACCCGGGTGATCTTGGCGGCTGATGGAAGGACGGAGGCTGTAGACGGAGAATCAATGGCAGGGAATGGGGAAATTCCACAGACTGGAGTGATGTCACATGAACTGGAGGCCGACGCTTAGGCTCTGCCTTGCCGTCACGTTGGCGATCGCGGGAGCGGGTTGTGCGCTCAAGCCGCCTGCTGCGCTTGGAAGCGGATCCATGGTGGTCGCTGCGGCCATCAAGAGCGTTCCAAGTGCATCGTCCGTACCAGAGCTGATTGTGCTGACGCTCAGCATGGGAGGGTTCAGCCTCAGACACGAAATGCCTGTGGACGGAGGCGCGGCTCACGGCGCGGTTCAATCCCTTGCTGCCGGGAACTGGCTGATCGATGCGGTTGCCATGGATGGCGAGGGCGATGCGATTTACGCGGGCCGCGCTAAGGCCCAGGTGAAGCGGGACGGTGTGACTCCTGTATCGATCACCCTGCGCGCGGTGGAAGGTCGCGTCAGGATCCAGGTGTCAGCCGCGGGAATAGCGGACACGCCGGTTCATTCGGCCGATATCTCTGTCTACTATGCTAGCGGCAGCTCGGCGTATCGTTACTACAAGGACATACGTGAGCAGGACGGGTACTTCACTGTTGAAGACAATGGGTATCCTCCGCGTTCCTATGATTTCCGCGTGGTGCTGAAGGCCGCGGACGGATCGGTGTTGTATGAGAGCGAGTACGCCGGTTTCGGGGTGTGCCCCGGCAAGTTCACGAGCGTGAACTGGAGCCCAGGGTTGGGCGACATCCAAGTGGATGTGGAGTTCCTGATGGCGCCGGGAGCTCCAGGGAACGTGTGTGCTGGCGTGGATGGCACACAGGCAGCCGTATCATGGACGGCTCCGCCTGATGGGCTTGCAGCGTCCTACAGGGTGTACTGGAGATACTCGTTGTTTGACCGGTACACAACATCCAGGTCTCAGCAAGTCGAAGCGCCCGCGACGTCAGCTTTGGTGTCCTTGTCTTCCCAGCAAAGAGGGTCAACAGTCCATTTCGTGGTGGTTGCGCGCGACTCGTCAGGGCAGGAGAGCTTGAGGAGCTCTGAGATCGCCGTGGAGTACCGGTAAAGGATGCTCCGCCCGCGCCTTGGGTACGGGCGGAGCCATGTTCAGTGTCGCGTGGCAGATGGAGCCGGCCTACAGCTTGAGCAACGCTCGCGCAATGCTGAAGTAGATCATGAGGCCTGTGCCATCCACTATCGTGGTGATCAACGGCGAGGACATAACAGCTGGGTCCAGGTGGAGCGCCGTGGCCGCTATAGGCAGCATAGATCCGACAATGGTCGCCACGGTGACGATTACGAGCACGGATGTGCACACGATCACTCCGATGATGGGATTGCCGCCGACCCTCCATGCTCGCAGGAACGCTATGCCCGACATCGACAGGCCGAGAGCGAGGCCCAGCGTAAGCTCTCGGGAAAACACTGACCAGACATCCCGTAGTCGTATGTCGCGCACCGCGAGGCCGCGGATGATTACTGAGGCAGCCTGCGAACCGGCGTTGCCGCCACAGTCTATCAGCAGCGGTATGAAGAACGTCAGCTCGATGACGGATTGCATGGCTGTGCTGAAATTCTGCAGTATCTTCCCCGTAACCGATTCGGCCAGGAAGAGCACCATCAGCCAGACTATCCGGCTGCGCCACAGCTCTTTGACTGAGGTTGCGAAGTACGGGCGGTCCAGCGGCATGGTACCTGCAATCTTCTGGATGTCCTCTGTGGCCTCTTCTTCGACGACATCCAGGATGTCGTCGGCCGTGATGATTCCCGCGAGCCGGTTGTCGCGATCGACAACGGGCAGGGCCAGATACCGGTATTTCTTGAACAGCTGGGCCGCCTCTTCCTGGTCGGCCTCGACCGGTACCGACAACACACTCCGGCTCATGATGGAGGATATCTTGCGCTTGAGATCGGCGATGACCAGATCACGCAGGGAGAGCACCCCTACAAGGCGCTCATCTGCGTCAACGACGTAGATGTAGTATACCGTCTCCGCCTCCGGGGCGGCATGTCGCAGCTCGGCAAGGGTTTTCTCGACGGTCCACTCCATGTTGACGGTGACGTATTCGGTGGCCATGATGCCGCCCGAAGAGTCCTCGTCGTACTGCAGCAGTTCGCGGACTTCGTCTCCTTCGGAGTCCATCAGTTCAAGCAGAGTCTCGGCTTTCGACTCTGGGAGATCGCCGATGAGGTCGGCGGCGTCGTCTGAGTCCATTTCCCTGAGGATTTCAGATGAGCGGGCAGCCCCCATCATCCGGATTATCTCTGTCTGGTCCTCCGGATCTAGTTCCTGGACTATGTCGGCAGCCTTGTCAGCCGGTATGGCGTGGAAAAAAGCGCTGCGGGCCGAATCGTCGAGCAGTTCCAAAATGTCGACTACGTCTGCGGGATGTAGGGAGTCTACCAGGCCGGTCAGCGCTTCAGTGGAGTCGTCGGAAAGCAGCTGCTTCACTTTTTCTACAAGGACAGTGTACCTATCATCCACAACAACACCCCCTCTAGGGGCGTACGCACCGACCTGCCGGCACGGTGAACGTCGCCCCAGACTGGTTTTGACCGGGTCTACTCGACTTCGACGCAGGGCTTAGCAGTATGAACCGCTTCGTACTGCCTGGGTCTCCGTCCACCAACTCTCCCCCCTTGTTAGCCAATATGAAGTGAGCGCCGAGAGCCTCTCACCGGCTCACCTTGGTAATTATACTATCTCCGCTCCAGGATGTCACTCCTAGGACGCATTCCGTGACGCATTCCGGGTGCGTGTAGGGATTGTCGCTTCCGGAATCGCCGATCTCGCCCGTTTCGGCATCGCGCCGATCCGGCATTTGGCGCCCCGCTCACGCATCCGAATCCGGATTGGCTTTCTGCTGCAGCCCGGTCGGGATACTCCCGGGTTTTGTGATTCGGAGGCGGCCCGGCGGCCATCCGCGGTTTCGCGAGCTAGAGGGTTTTTCAGCTCAGGAGGTTCCCTGCTCCTTCCATTGCGGCAAGACACGCACCCTTCCGAGTCCCTTATTCACTGTCCCAGTTCGCGGTTGATGCCGGGCCCAGCTGGCCTTGGACGGGGCTACCCCGGCCTGGGCAGGGAATAGGCCGCGAGGGCCTCAAAGAAAAGCAGTTTGGCCGCGACATGGGCGCGTGTGTGGGCCACGGCGGCTGTGCGTATGTACCAGGAGAAGTATCGGAGCAGGTGCTTCGTTGCCACGCCTCGGGTTGGCTTCAGCCAATAGCGGAAATCGTACACCACGCGTCGGGCGTTCCGCACGTGGTAGAGCGGG
>JAGVTS010000006.1 GCA_019136685.1 Bacillota bacterium
CCGGCGGCATCTCACGATCGTACACCTTTGCGACTTCCACAGTGTCGCCGGCTATCAGGAAGACCGCATGGGGGACGGTTCCCTTAGGCTCAACGCCGGCGAGTTTCGCGCCGAGGATGCAGCTAGCGCCATCGGCGCCGCCCACCACTGCCGCTCGCTCCATCACCGGGGCAACCGCCGGGTGGAGGTGGCGCGCGCCAAAACATATGAAAGGCTTGTCGCCTGCAGCGTCGCGGATGTCGCGTGCGGCTGTAGCCCATGCGCTTGAGCTGGCAAGTATCCCGAGGAGAGCGGTTTCGTGTACCCCGAACTCGGAGTACTTGCCCCGGATGCGCATGACGGTCTGTTTGGCGTCGAAGGGTTCTCCCTCGGGCATTGCCCATACCTCGACATCCGTATCATGCAGAAGGTTCATGCATTCGTCGATCCCCGCCAGCACACCGCGTCTCCTGGGAAATATCTCGGCCGTGACCCGAGTGTCGGCGAGCCCCATCGAGCCCAGTATCTGCCGGGTCTTTACAAAGTACAGATCCGTAGTGTACCCGTTGATGATCTCATCGTGCGTCGCCGAGAAGAGCCGTCTAGCCGGATCCACGGTGAACTCCTTCACCTGCGAAAGATTAGCGACCTTGCCTGGAGTGTTCATTTGCACAATTACCCCCCGGACAATTCCCATTACAGAGTGATTATAGCACACGCGGCGTGTCGTCGCCGGGCCACCTAGAACCGTAGGCCTTGAGGTAGAGTTGGTAGGCTCTCCTTACCCTGTCGACGTATCGGGCGGTCTCAGGAAATGGTATCTGCTCCAGATCGTCGATGCTCCCCGACCAGTCTCCGCCCGACAGCCACCTATCCACGTTGCTCGGACCGCCGTTGTAGGCAGCCAGAGCCACGCCTAGGTTGCCCTCGAACTGGTTCAAGAGTTGCCTGAGATACCATGCGCCGATCCTGATGTTGACCTCGGGCTCGTATAGAAGGTCGTCGGAGTAGCCGTTGATCCCCAGGTGCCCTGCAGCCCACCTGCCTGTATCCGGCATAAGCTGCATCAAACCCCGGGCGCCCTTGGACGACACGGCATCGGGCTGGAACCGGCTCTCTACTCGCATGATGGCAGCGACCAGGAAAGGATCAAGGCTGTGCCGGCGCGAGTACACGGTTATCAGATCCACATAGTGAATGGGATTGAGTTTGCGCTGGATCCACGGAGTGCCGATGGCAATAGAGACTAGCATGCTCAGCACAGCCAAGATCACTGCCAGACGTATCAGCCGCGCAAGCGTCTTCAGCATCTCACCAACTCCGACTACACCCATATGCCGATGCAACCCGTTTCATCATGCGCTGCTTCATCTTTCCATCGTCTCGCGCTCGCACTGAGCGCGGCTGCCCCCGGCCCGAATAGGACCACCCGATACCAGCGTTCGCCACACCTTGTCCACCTGCGCCTCGGACTGCTCCAGCGAGCAGTCGGTACGGATCACGAAATCAGCGCAGGCCACCATCTCTTCGATTGGTTTCTGGGCCCGAACTCGGGCGAGCGCCTCGCCCACGGAGATCGCGTCCCGCGCGGCGATCCGCTCGGCCTGCACCCGCTCATTCGCCACGACTACTACCACCGCGTCCGCGAGCTTCGCCAATCCGGACTCAAACAGCACCGCAGCGTCGATTACCGCCGCGAGCGGAGGTGCAGCGCTGCCCGCGAGTTCGGCTATCCACCCGCTCACCTCGCGAACCAAGGCAGGATGAGTAATCCTATTTAGCCGTTCCAGCGCAACGGGGTCCGAGAAGACCCTTCGCCCAAGCTTGCGGCGGTCAAGCCCGCCGTCAGGCAGGAGATACTCAGGCCCGAATGCCAGCTCGATCTCGGCCAGAACAGACGAACCCGGGCGGACTATCTCCCTGGCCACCTCGTCAACAACGAGGCAGGCCGCGCCGCGACCGGCGAACATCCTCGCTACGGTGCTCTTGCCCGCCCCGCTTCCCCCTGCCAGGCCCACAACTATCATGCCCACACCCTCCCGCCTCGCGCCGCCACACGAGCCTTCAAATGATCGAAGCAAGGCCCATGATTGTAAGTATAACGCCTGGAGCGACGCGGAGCCATACCCCGCCCCACTCTTCAGGCACGCGCCGCCCCAGCGCCGTGCCTCCTGCGAAGCCGCACAGTGTCATAAGCCCCACTGCCAAAGCTACAAGGATCCAGCTCGCCCCGCCCAGCCCCGCTGCAAGGCCGGCGCCGAATGTGTCCAGAGCCAGTGCTGACCCGAGCAGCACGGCCTCGCCCGGGCCCAGTTCGCCCGATCTGTCGACGTCAGCTATTTCAGGGCACCGCATCACCTGGACCACCACTCCAAGCGGCCTCACACGCAGCGACAGCAGAAGGTCAGTTCCACTGGCCACATTGTTCCGCCTGCCGTCCCTGATTCCCTCCCAACCTATCCAAAGACCCATGGCCACAAGCACAAAGCCTCCGATTAGCTCTGCAAGACGCGGTGTCAGCCAGCCCCCTGCTGCCGAACCCGCGAAAGTGGATACAGCTGCCCCCACAAGCGACGTGACCGCCACCAGCAGTGCTGCGCCTACAGGTACCCTGATCCGGCGAAGCCCGTAGGTCAGGCCGGCCCCCAGGGCATCAACACTGATAGCAGCCGAAAGCAGAATAACCTCGATGAAGTGCATAGCCGTCCTCCGGCTCCGCCGGGCCGTGCGCACA
>JAGVTS010000171.1 GCA_019136685.1 Bacillota bacterium
CCCCATGGCAACATCGATGAAGCCTGGACGGAAACGGCCTGGGCCAAGATAGTTGCCGACCAGCCTGGGGCGCCTCCCAGGAATCCTCGGACTTCAGTCCGGGGAGGATGTCAATATCAGCGCTATCATGATGAGGCAGATAGGGCTCGACAGCATTCCCATCGCCAAACGCCCTACGTCGCCATGTGCCAGAGCCATAGCCCGTGCCAATTCGCCTTTTGCTCTGAGCACGTCCGCGCAGGAAGGAGAGTAGGTGCAAATAGCGTCATGGGGAAGCCATGGGTCAACGTGGCAGGCAGGAGGCCGGACCGTTGAAACGCTGTGGCCACCTGGATATCGCAGTGCGGAGTCGGATGTGTGATTGGATCTTGCCTACGCCTTCACATCCTGCCCCAAGTAAGCGCGTTGGACCCCTTCGTCATGCAGCAGGTCCTCTCCCTTTCCCTCAAGGGATATGCTCCCTGATTCCATCACGTAGCCGTAGTCGGCGATGGCCAGGGCGGCCTGGGCGTTCTGCTCTATTAGGAGCACGGTGACGCCCTCTGCGTGGATCTCCTGAATGACGCGGAAGACCTCTTCTACGAGTATCGGGGCGAGGCCCAGCGACGGTTCGTCCATGAGAAGAAGCGAGGGCCTGGCCATGAGACCTCTGGCTATGGCGAGCATCTGCTGTTCTCCGCCCGACAGGGTCCCGCCTTTTTGTGAGGCACGTTCTTTCAGCCTCGGGAAGAGGGTGAACACACGCTCCTGATCGCGGGAGATCCCGTCCTGGTCGGTCCGGGTGTAGGCGCCCAGGCGGAGGTTTTCCATGACTGTGAGATCGGGGAAGATCTGCCTTCCTTCAGGCACCATGCTTATGCCCGTCTGGACTATCCGAGTCACGCTCATGTCGAGGAGGCTTCGCTCCTGGAAACGGAGTTGGCCGGATGACGGCCTTTTCAGCCCGCAGATTGTCCTCAGCAGGGTGCTCTTTCCCGCGCCGTTGGAACCTACCAAGGTGACCAGAGCACCCCGGGGCACCGTCAATGAGACTCCCTTTATCGCATGGATTCCATCGTAGTACACTTGGAGGTCCTTAATTTCTAGCAACTGCTCCGCCCCCCAGATAGGCTTTGATTACCCTTTCGTTGCGCTGGATCTCCTCCGGGGTCCCCTCGGCGATGGTCTCGCCGTGGTCGAGGACTGTCATGCGCTCGCAGATGCCCATCACCACTTTCATCTCGTGCTCTATCAGGAGTATGGTAAGACTGAACCTATCACGGATATCGGTGATAAGGCGCATGAGGTCCTCCGTCTCCGCCGGGTTCATCCCTGCTGCAGGTTCATCCAGCAGAAGGACGGCGGGCTTTGTAGCCAGCGCCCGGGCGATCTCCAGGCGGCGCTGCTGGCCGTACGGGAGAGCGCTGGCGCGGTAGTGGGACACATCCTGAAGACCAATCTCCTCAAGCAACTGGGCTGCCGTGGCCGCCATCTGCGCCTCTTCCGATCGGTGCCGGGGCAGCGCCAGCAGGGCTTCGGCAAGGTTGGCCTCGCGCCGTAGATGGAGCCCGACGAGCACATTGTCGAGGACTGTGAGGTTACGGAACAGCCTGATGTTCTGGAAGGTTCGGGCGATTCCGCGATGCGCGATGCGGTCCGGGGTAAGCCCGGCTACATCTGCGCCGAAGAGCTTGACAGCCCCGGACGAAGGGCACAGGACGCCGGATACGATGTTGAAGACCGTGGTCTTGCCGGCGCCGTTGGGCCCTATCAGACCGTAGAGGGCTCCCTGCGGCACCCGTAGGTTGAGACCATTTACCGCCGTGAGCCCGCCGAACCTCATTGTGACGCTTTCGCAGACCAGTGCGGGAATGTTTGTGTCGGCCATCTCTCTCTACCCCTGTTTGCTCGTATTTGCGCGGCGTACCCCGGCCGCGAACCTCTTGACCCGGTCAAGCGAGAACTCCCGGTCTCCCATGAACCCTTTCGGATAGAACAGAATGACTATCATTAGTGCGACTGAGAAGACTACCATTCTCATCCCCGGGACGCCCGGGATGGCCAATCCCAGAATGACCCTGGGCTCTTCGAGCACGCGGAATGCCTCCATGGCGACGGTGACGGCAGCTGCGGAGATGACTGTGCCTGTGATGCTGCCGAGGCCTCCGAGGACCGCCATCATCAGGACGGTGAAGGTGAGCGGGAATCTGAACATGTTCGGGTCGATGGTGGTTATCAGGTTTCCGAGGAGCCCTCCGCCCACGCCGGCCATCATAGCCGAAACGACAAACGCCAGGTTTTTGTGGAAGAAGAGATTGACCCCCATAGCCTCCGCCGCCACCTCGTCATCGCGAATGGCCTTCAGGGCCCGCCCGTAGGTAGTCCGCATGAGTCTCACCATGACGGCTATGCAAACAAGAGCAAATCCCCAGCTCCACACCAAGTTCGTGTGGGGCGGGATGCCCTTGAGGCCCAAAGCGCCGTTGGTGATGGGCACGATGTTTGTGAACACGACGCGGATGATCTCGGCAAACCCCAGGGTAGTAATGGCTAGGTAGTCGCCGCGGAAGCGTATGGCCGGGGCGCCTACGAGGAAGCCCACGATCCCTGATACGACGGCTGCCATGAGCAACGAGGGCAGGAAGCCCCACTGAACCGAGTTGAGCGGATATATCAAAGGCTCAATGAAGAAGACCGCCTGCTTTATCGCTGGAGACATGGTCAGGAGCGCAGTGGTGTAGGCGCCGACCGCCATGAAACCGGCGATTCCCAAGGAGAACTGGCCTGTGAATCCGTTGCAGAGGTTAAGGCCGAGGGTTATGCCGATGTATATACCGCAAAGATTCAGGATGCGGACTGTGTAGGCGTCCCAATGCTCCTGCCCCCACGAAAGGAGCAGGAAGAAGAGGACGAGCGCTCCGCAGACGGCCGCTATCTTCAGTGCTGGGTGAACGACTCTCTGTTGCGCCATCATACTTTCACCCTTTGCTTATCGCCAAGTAGGCCTGTTGGCCGTACCAGGAGGATCAGGATCAGAACGATGAAGGCGAAGGCGTCCCTGTATCCGGCGAGCCCTGGAAGGAAGGCCACGAGCATGATCTCTCCAAAGCCGAGTATGAACCCTCCCAGCACTGCCCCGCTAATGTTGCCTATCCCTCCGAATACGGCAGCTATGAAACATTTCAGGCCTGGAAATAGGCCCATGTTCGGGTTGATCTCCGCAAACCTGAGGCCCCACATAATGCCGCCCACCGCTGCCAGGGCCGAACCAATGGCAAACGTGATGGAGATTGCGCGGTCGACGTCTACGCCCATGAGGCGGGCTGTGTCGAAATCCCACTGGGCGGCCCTCATTGCCAGGCCTGTCTTTGTCCTGTAGACGATGTAGTTGAGCGCGACGAGGAGGACGGCTGTGAGCAGCGGGATGACAAAGAAGAGCGCCACTACTCTGACTCCTCCGAGTTCGATAGGGGCCTGGAAGATGGGAGGCCGATAGAAGGTTTTCGGCCTCCCGCCGAATATGACTAGACCCAGGTTGGCCATGAGGAACGAGACGCCTATGGCGGAAATCAGGGCGGAGATCCGGGGCGCGTCCCTGAGGGGCCTGTAGGCTGCGCGTTCAATGACCACTCCCAGCAGGGCGGTGAGGATGATCGCAGCGACAAACGAAACCTGCCATGGGAGCGCGAAGATCGCCGTTCCGTAGAAGGCAAAGTAGGTGCTGATCATGAAGATCTCGCCGTGCGCGAAGTTAATGAGCCTCAGGATGCCATAGACCATGGTGTAGCCTATGGCCAGTAATGCGTAGAGACTGCCGAGAGTAATCCCATTTGCCGCGTTCTGCAGGAAGATCTCCAAAGTCACCGTCGTCAAGCCTCCTGTCGGACACTGCGCCGCATGCTATGCAGGGCCGTCCCGTAGCAGTCGAAGTCCCATCCTGCCGTTGCCTCGTCCCCTAATGGCGGCGACTTGTGTCTAGCGTGGATGTACGACATCGACCAGTTTGAACTGGCCGTCCTTGACTACGAGCACAACCGCGCTCTTCGTGGCGTCGCCATTGGCGTCCAGAGTGATGATGCCTGTCGCGCCCACAAAGTCCTTGGTCTTGGCCATGGCGTCGCGGATTGCTTTGGGATTGGATGAACCCGCGCGCTCTATGGAGTCGAGAACCAGGTTGTAGCAGTCGTAACCTAGCGCTGCGAAGGTGTTCGGGGCGGTCTTGAACTTGGTCTTATACAGAGCCACGAACTTCTCCGAGGTAGGGGTCACGGGTGCGTCGGCGCTGTAGTGGGTGCTGAAGTAGACGCCTTCGACATTCTTCCCGCCTATCTCGATGAACTCAGGCGCCTCAAAGGTGTCGCCGCCGAGGAAGGGCATCTTGAGCCCCAGCGAGCGAGCCTGAGTCACGAGAACTGCTGCATCGGCGTAGTAGCCGGGGGCGAACACTACGTCAGGCTTGGCGTTGGCCACATATGTGAGCTGGGCGGTGTAATCGCGGTCGCCTGTCTGGTACGAGGTGAACGCTACGATGGATTTCGGGTCGCCTGTCAACTCAGTGAAGGCCTGCTTGAAGAAGTTTGCAAGGCCTACCGCGTAGTCTTGCGCGATATCCTGGATGATCGCGGCCTTGCGTGCGCCGAGCTTGTCGTAAGCAAACTGGGCCATCACGCGGCCTTGGAATGGGTCGATGAAGCAGGCGCGGAAGTAGTAGTCGTTGCCCAGGGTGACCAGGGGGTTCGTGGGCGAGCATCCCATGACTGGGACCTTCGCCGACTGCGCCACCGGCCCGCCCGACATGGATAGGGCGCTTCCGTAGCTGCCGATGATGGCGCATACCTTGTCCTTCTGGATGAGTCGAGTGACCGCGGTGGCGGCTTCCACCTTGTCGCTGCGGTTATCTACCAAAATGACTCTGACGGGAAGCCCAAGGACGTTCGGCCTCTGCTCATGGGCGAGTTCAATTCCCTCCATTGTCATCTGCCCGCCCGCGGCCATAGCCCCAGTCATAGGTTCGTAGACGCCGATCCTGATCTCAGTCTCCTTCTGCGCGGTTGCGATGCCGCCGAGGCCCACGAGGGCCAGACAGAGCAATACCATCATTAGTCGCCTATGCAGTGCCATCTGGGAAACCTCCTCTTCAGATCAGATTGATCCAGGAGCGCCGTTTCCACCCTTCACATGAAGGCCTTCGGGGAATGCGGCGCATATGATTACATGTAGTATAGCAAATGAAGGGTACAAAGGCTATAGAGACCATGCGCTGTGTAGAGACTATGCGCTGTGATCCTGCGCTTTCGCCCCGGCGGCGAGGCGCGTGAGGCTGTCCGTTTGAGTATCGATTTGACGAATAATGTCGAATAGATATGAAGAATGAAGGGTTGCGTGTTCGCTGTGACATGGCCATCTGCATAGCTCCTTCGAAGGTGCCAGTGCCGATGAAAGCCGTCTTGCGCATACATTTCAACAAACCGCGTTTAGCAGGGAGTTAGCGGACCTGCAACAATACGGTACGGCTTTTGCGCGAACCGTCTCAGAAAGTACTAGGTTTTGACGGGCCAGGGAGGCAATCGGGCGAATTTGGGGCTTACTGGGGAATCGGAGGTCGTCCGGGGCCCTCCCGGGAAGGCTTGGGAGATACGCGCGCGTGACCATATTGTGTAACCCGTCTCTGCCTGCGGATTTGCCACGGGCCTGGCTCCAGAAAACGGATGCGCCGCTGGCGGCGCGAATTCAGATAACTCGTACCTGCTCAACCGTGCCGAATCCGAGAAGGTTCGGCGAAAAACCGTCTCAGAAATGAGCAGGATGCCGCACAGTCAGCGACGCCGGTGAGCGCATTTGCTATTCGGGCCTGTACGCCCAGAAAGCTCCATGGATGTGGGTAGTGCATAGCGGAAAATGCACAGGTGATGGGAGAGGCCAGGAATTACTGCGGGAGCCGATGGAGGGCTCTGCCTCTGCTAGACGAACTGAGAAGTCCTAGAATGAGATTTCGAGTGTGCTTGCGAAGACGCAACAGCCAATCGAGCGGACAATGTTAGCGAGGCGACGTGACATTCCGGGAGGATGTTATGGGGCGATGACCAATACTAGCTTTGACGCATGCCCGATGCTGCAAGGGGCGAATGCTAGGAGAGATGAGGCAATCCGATGAATACTAGAGATAAGCATTTTGAGACGCTGTCGATTCACGCCGGGGGCGAGGATAGAAATCCTAAGAACGCGCTGAACTATCCTATCTTTATGACCTCTGCCTTTGAATTCGATTCTCTGGAGCACGCCGATGCCACGTTTGGGTTCGAAACTCAGGACTATGTGTATACCCGCGGGAACAACCCTACCCTGAAAGTGCTTGAGGAACGCATGGCGGTGCTGGAGGGAGGCGCGGCCTCGGTTGCCTTCGCTTCAGGCATGGCGGCTATAAGCTCCGTGTTGATGTCGCTGCTGAAGCCGGGCGATGAGGTTGTCGCTCACCGGATGCTGTACGGCTCAGCCTGGG
The DNA here is from genome assembly GCA_019136685.1 of Bacillota bacterium. Taxonomy (GTDB): domain Bacteria; phylum Bacillota; class DTU025; order DTU025; family DTU025; genus UBA5389. Next base: position 6,479 of record JAGVTS010000171.1, read on the forward strand.
ACTTCATCAAGAACATACTGCCTCAGTACGGTGTTGGCTCACGGCTGGTTGACCTCACGAACATCGCCGACCTTGCGGATCAGATCACTGCAAGAACAAAGGTCGTGTATTTCGAGACCCCGGTCAACCCCAGCCTGGAGATTATCGACATTGCGGCCGTGTGCGATATCGCCCGGGCTAAGGGTGCGAAGGTTGTGGTCGACAACACTTTTGCCACGCCGTTCTTCCAGCGTCCCATGGAGCTCGGAGCGGATGTGGTGGTGCATAGCGCGACCAAGTATATCAGTGGGCACGGTGATGTCATTGCCGGTATCGCTGTGGCCAAGGATGAGGATTACGCTAGCGAGCTGAAATTCGGCTGCATGTGCGAATTCGGCGGTGTCATGAGTCCTTTCACCGGTTGGCTGCTGCTGAGGGGCCTGAAGACTCTGGCGCTCAGGATGCGCCAACATGAGAAGAACGCCCTGGCCGTAGCTAGGTATCTTGAGCAGCATCCCAGGGTGAATAGAGTCTACTATCCCGGCCTGCCCAGTTCACCCGGCTACGACACGGCAAAGGCCCAGATGAGCGGATTCGGCGGGATGGTCAGCTTCGATATCGACGGAACGTTACCCCAGTCCAAACAGGTGGTGAACAGCATGAGGCTGTTCAAGCTGGCTGTGAGCCTGGGCGACTGTGAGAGCCTGGTTCAGCACCCCTTCGCCATGACCCACAGAGGGTACACCGAGGAGGAGATCTCTGCCGCCGGCTTGACTCCCAGCATGGTGAGGCTCTCCGTCGGGCTGGAACACCAGGATGACCTAATAGCCGACCTTGAGCAGGCGCTTTCGGTGATGGGGTAAGGGGGATAAGGTAGTACCTGTGCGAGGCGCATGCCATCAGCTACGCTGCAGAGCTAGCATGCCCGAATGCCGGTCTTGAACGATAGCGCTTCACATTGCCAGGTGATCGAGGGCGACGCGGCGAATAACACACGCCGAATAACCACTGAGCATCTGCGGTACAGCTGCTTGACTGAATGCTGAGGAGGCTCGTCGGATGAACGTGCTCGAGTACTTCGCCACCCCGGGAGCGATGACTTTTCCCGGCGGCTACGCGGCCCTGTTTGACTGCCTGCCCAGTGAGATCGGCTCTCTGTGCAGGGTTGTCCAGGGCTTGATGATCCATGTGCACTGGCTCGAACGGTACGGGGCGCAACTTCCGAAGCCACGGCTTGACGAGGTGCAACTGCGTTCGGTTGCCGCCAAGCTGGCGCGCATCGGCGAGCTTGACCCGCGCCCACTCACTGAGGCTCGGGCCCTCGACAGACGCCTGGTCGGCAACTGTCGCGACTTCTCGGTGATGCTCGCTTCAATCCTGCGCTATCAGGGAATCCCGGCGCGGGCACGGTGCGGCTTCGCGCGCTATTTCCTTCCCGACCACTATGAAGACCATTGGGTGTGCGAATACCGGAGCGCAGAACTGCAGCGCTGGACTCTGGTCGACTCCCAGCTTGACGACTTGCAGCGCCGTGTGCTGGCGGTGGAATTCGACCCGCTGGACGTGCCGCGCGATCAGTTCCTGCCTGGAGGCGAGGCCTGGCGGCTGTGTCGGGCCGGGCTGGCCGACCCGGACAAGTTCGGCATATTCGACATGCACGGCCTGTGGTTCGTTCGCGGCAACCTCGTCCGAGATGTAGCGTCGCTGAGCAAAATCGAGCTTCTGCCCTGGGACTGCTGGGGGTTGGTTGATGCGCGCGAGGAGGATCTGTCGGCGGCCGACCTTGCCTTGCTGGATCAGGCGGCTGAGCTTACCTCCGGTGATGTGCCGGAGTGGGAGCCGGTGCGGCAGCTATACAAGAGTGGCGAGCGCCTGCGCGTGCCCAGCGTGATTCGCAGCTACACGGATGCGGGAGTGCAGGAGGTACGGCTGCCTGAGCTCTAGACCGGCCGCGGGAGTGGAGGAAGTGCGGCTGAGGGCTCTGTGGTACTCAGCCGCTTTGTCATGCCGCAGGTCGCCACGACGCCCGAGGGCAATCCAGCCACACGTATCTATCTCTTCAGGCGAAATCGGCTCTTCGAGAAGGGAACCGAGGGCATCAAGTATCGGATCTGCAGCCTGTGACTGCTGTCGGGCGGTCTCACGCAAAAGGCCTGGCTGGGTTGGATGATCCGCTGGATTTGGGTACAACACTGGAGCCTCTTGCAGGAATGCCTTTAGGTCCTGACACTTCGCCCTAGCGACTCCCGGGCGACCGTGACAAGCACGAGGGTCGCCTGGCCTTCGCCTTCATTGACCATATCGAACGCTCCCAGGCGCTCCGCATGGGACGTTGCCCACAGCAGATCCCCTGAACCCAGGCTATACGCGGGCATCTTTGCAGGCGTGATCAAGGTCTCTCCGTGCCGGCAATAGGCCAAGGCATGCTGTGCGGCGTCGGCGGGGCGCCAGGCGCGGCGGTCTCCCGGGGCCAGGACGACGTAGGCGAGGTCTCCCTCCCAACCCGGGCCGAGCATTAGGTTGAAGTCCGTTGCCAGCCCGTGACTGGTTATGGGAGTATCGCCTCGAAAGGCGTATTGCTCGCCTGGATGTAGGATCGTTTCTCGGTCGCCGGCCGGCTGAAGGCGAAGCTCGCCCGCCAATAGGAGTAAGCGCCTGTTGTAGCCCGGCAGGCGTGTGAACTCACTGGTCTCGGATGTTACCGTGGCTGAGCTCACGCGCCAGCCGAAATCGCGCGCCGCGTATCGGCTGTGGGGAGGGAAGATCGCTATCTCGGTCGTTTCGCCTCCACTCCAGGCGCTGGTGCGGTGTTGGGGTCGTCGAATCACCCGTACGTCTACAGACATGCCGTGGCCTCCTAAACTGAACTGCAACCGCTGTGACGGGGTTGCAGCTATTGGAGCCGGACCTGAATTGGGGCCCGGATTGGGATGAGTATTCGCCAACCGCGAGAGAAACGCCTTTTCCTCGGAGGAAACCACTGCACGCGACGATTCAAGGTAACCTGGCGGGAAAGGCGAATATGAGGTAGGAAAGCGGAGGAAGGCGAAGGACAGGGAGGGGGAAGTGGACATGACGGATGCGAATGGCGCCCGGCCCCGCGCCCGGGACATTGGGATAGATATCGGGATATTCAGACCAGGTCGATGGAATGCCATCACCGACGCTCCCGGAGTCATGGTCGGCCACGTAACTCTGGTAGAAGGAGAAGGAAGACTGGTTCCGGGGCGCGGCCCTGTAAGGACTGGGGTAACCGTGATTCTACCGCACAGCGGAAACTTGTTTGGGGAGAAGGTCCGGGCCGCGGCGTACGTCCTCAACGGGTTCGGCAAGTCAATCGGCCTACATCAGGTGAATGAGCTGGGCAACCTGGAGACGCCCATAGCGCTCACCAACACCCTGAACGCCCCGATCGTGGCAGACGCGGTGATTGAGTGGTCCATCAAGCACAGCCCCGAGATAGGGATCGGCACGGGCACTGTCAACCCTGTCGTCGGTGAGGTCAATGACGGTATCCTCAATGATATCCAGGGCCGTCACGTCCGGAAAAAGCACGTGTTCGAGGCGATAGCCAACGCCATGTCCGGCGCCGTTCAAGAAGGGTCGGTCGGAGCAGGCACGGGAAGCGTGTGCATGGGATGGAAAGGCGGCATAGGCACGTCGTCCAGGGTGCTCCCGCCCAAACGCGGCGGCTACACGGTCGGAGTGCTGGTCCAGACCAACTTCGGCGGTGTGCTCACAGTGAACGGCGCTCCGGTCGGCCGCGAGCTTGGGCGTTACTCGACCAGCGCGGACTTTCCCTACGAGACGCCTGAGGCCAGGGATACTGAGGGCGCAGATCCCGAGATTGGAGTCCCCGGGATCAGCAACCCCGATGGATCCGTTATGGTCATCGTGGCCACCGACGCGCCTCTCGATCAAAGGCAGCTGGAGCGGCTGGCGAAGCGAGCAGGCCTTGGGCTTGCCCGCACCGGCTTCTACAGCAGCAATGGGTCCGGGGATTTCTTCATAGCCTTCTCCACCGCCGGGCGCATTCCACATGATAGCCCCCTGACCGCCAAGGCCGAGGTGATGTCGAACGATGCAATGTCTCCCTTGTTCCTGGCGGTCGTCGAGGCCACCGAAGATGCCGTCATCAACTCGATGATCAAGGCAACAACGGTTGTCGGGCGCGACGGCACAATGGTCGACGCCATCGATATCGACCAGCTGCTCGAAGTTATGAGGAAGTACAATGCATTGAACTGGAGTAGAACACTTCCGCCGTGGGGCGGCGGCGAGTAGAGATTCACGCCCAAATCCGCTAGCTATCATTGCTCCCCGGTCTCACTGCAGCCACCCTTCGACCCGTCGATGGTGGTCGCGGTTTCCCGCATGCATCAATACGTAGCAGGTCACGGTTATGTATTGTGTGTTGTGCATCAAAACGTTACAATAGTGGCGAGGAAGCGTGCTAAGGAATGGGGGGTGAACTACGATGGCGGTATCATATCAAGAGATCGGGCGGCGAATTGCAGCATACCGCAGCGAGCTCGGGTTGTCGCAGGAAGCTATCGCGAAGCGGATGGGCATAACCAGGGCAGTTCTTGGCAAGATCGAGCTCGGGCAGAAAGCGATCAACGCCATGGAACTGCAGGGAGTCTGCGATGCTTTAGGGCTGAATTTGGATGCGTTGACTGTCGAGGAACCGCGTAGCCTGGCTCTGGCGTTCATGGGCAGCGCAAAGACTGACTCGGCCAAGCAGGCGATTGAGTGCGTTGATAGACTTGCAGAAGAGTACCTGTGGCAGCTGAGGATCGCCAGGGGGGAGTCGCCGTGTTGACGGATGATCGCGTGGCCGAAATACGCAGGAAAGCCGACGACAAAAGAAGTCAGCTTGGGTTCGGGATCTATGCTCCGATAGGCGCGAAAGTCTTCAACTGCCTGGATCGGCAAGGCATACTGATTCTCCAGTTTCCGGTCGACGATATAGGCCTTGCTGCTTTCATCGGGCGTCGCGACGGCCGGAATGTAGTCTTCATCAATACGGCTCTCCCAAGGGGAAAACAGCATTTCGCGGCTGCTCACGAGTTGTACCACGCATGGTTCGATGACGACGCCCTGAGCAGCTGGAGTAGTGTGTGCGAAATCGAGTACAATGGCGGATCTACCTTGAGAGAAATGCAGGCTAATCGTTTTGCGGCGGAGTACCTTGTGCCGAGGTGCGGCATGAGAGACTACCTTGAATCTCTGCCGGCGGAGTTCGACTCGGTCGATCAGATGGTCCTGCTGAGCGATTACTATGAAGTACCGGTCAAGACAATAGTACTAAGGTTGGAGGAAGAAAGCTACATTTCGGCGAAAGACAAGGACAGATTGCTATTGGATCCAGCCATCTATGCTGAACGAAGAGGCGAACTTGGGCTTACTGGAACAATGGAGGAGGCTACTTATCACAGGAGCGTGTCGCCTGTCTTCCGTGCAGTGATGCGAAGTAACCGGGTTGGCGGTCGCATCAGCTCGGGCAAACTCGAAGGACTCCTCGACCTGCTGAATTCCATGCCGAGCGATCCGAATGAAGGCGGGTCGTCCCCTGTGAGTGTTGGAGGAACGGTCCATGGCGGGAGTCGCTTGTGTGGTTGATACTTCCACAATCATTCGTTTGGGAGACGAAAACATCTTCGGGGTTATACGCTGGCTGTTTGAATGCACCATAATACCAGTAGAGGTCCTGGATGAGATAATCAACCACCAGGCGCTCAAAGATGAGATTGAGGAGTATCGAGCCGAAGGGAAGATAAGGGTTGCGGCGCGCAATACCATGGATAGATTCGAGAGGGCTTCGTATGATGCTGCAATGGACTCGATGCGCCCGTACCTGAGTGACCGCCGGGGCCTACGCTCTAACATAGGTGAGATGTCAGTAGTTGCGACCGCCGCGGCGTTGGCAGTTCCGATTGTGCTGATGGATGATTCAGAGGCTGAAGGGGTAATAGCACGTATTGAGGGCATCCGCGACCAGATCGGCATATTCCGGAGCGTGGCTGTAGTCAAAACTGCCAGGTTCTTTTATCAGATCCCACGCAAGACTGAAAGAGCCTGCTTGTCCTCACACGGGTTCAGTCGAAGACCATCGCATGCAGCCCAGGGCGGCGTACCTGAAGGAGGAGCGTTGTGGAAACCAGGACTGAGTTTGTGTCGGTGTGCGGTGGAGCGACCCTTGCGACATCTGTTGCCCTGCCGGGCAGCGGCGCCTACCCCGTGATTATTGTGCGGACGGTCTATGGACGTCGGAATCTACAGACTATCGGAGACATCTTTGGGAGTCATGGCTATGCCACTGTGATCCAGGATGTTCGTGGAAGCGGCGAGTCGTCGGGGCAGTTCGGATTCTTGGCTCAGGAACCAAAGGACGCGGTTGAAACCGCTGAGTGGGTGCTTGACCAGCCGTGGTGTGACGGTAGGCTCGCTATACTGGGCACTTCCTACCTTTCGGCGGCTTCGATTGCCATTGCGGCCGAATTCTCCGACGAGGTGAAAGCGGCGGTGTGGGTTACGGTGCCTGTCAGGAAGGATCTTCTCTGTTTCCAGGACGGAGCGCTTCGTCTCCATCACACCTTGCCCTGGGCGTATATGAGAACGGCTTCTCTTAGCGGCTTCGATCCCGAACTTCTCTACCACAAAATACCCCTGATCGATGCCGTTCCGCAAAGCACAGACCCTTTGTGGGCCGCTGTTCTGGAGGAAGGCCCCAGGTCTAGGTTCTGGAACGGTCATGATCTATGGGACTACGTCCGGAGAACCCGCGTTCCCGGGCTTCACCTCGGTGGATGGTTCGATTTCCTGCTCGACGCTACCTTGGTTCCGTACTCCGAGATGGTCCAGTCTGGAGCGTCCCAGAGGCTTGTGCTAGGCCCGTGGAGTCACAACGGCACGATCGGCGGGTCGGAGAAAATATCCGGCGATGTGTCATACGGGTATTGGTCCGGGCAGCGTGAAGACGGTCCGGTTGGTCCGAATGAGGATCAGGTGGACATGTCTTCTCCCTTCATTGAGGAGTGTGTACGTTGGCTGGACTTCTGGGTGAAGGGCACAGGCGATTCGCCGGCGAGGTCTTCTGTGAAGTGTTTCTTCACGGGGCACAGGCCTCACTGGGCTGAGCTGGAGGCGTGGCCTCATCCCGGGGCTTCGGACGTGAGGATGTACCTTGGGGCTGCAGCTGATGCGCGTTGCTCTGATCATGACGGACGGTCTGAGGCCGGCGGCCGAGGCGGGGGCGTCCTCTCTGTCTTGTCCGCGGACGCTACCTCCGGCGAAAACCCTGTGGCTGCCTGTGAGTCGTTCGTGTACGATCCGGATGATCCTGTCCCGACTGAAGGCGGCGCGGTGTGGGCATTTCCCAAGGTAGGGCTGGTGCCTGGCCCTTCAGTGTCGTCTGCTCATTTGCGCGAGGATGTTCTGACCTACGATTCTGAAGTGTTGGGAAGTCCACTGGAGATATGCGGCATTCCGGAGGTCGAGCTATACGCGTCGTCAGACGCGCCCGACACAGACTTCGTCGCGACACTGCTGGATGTGGATGAAGACGGTGTTGCGAGGTACGTTTCGGACGGCATAGTGAGGGCCAGGTATCGCAATAGCCTTGACCGGGAGGACTTCCTGGAGCCCGGCCAGATCTATCTTTTCCGCATACGCATGAAGGGGTGCGCGCACGCTTTCGGCCCAGGCCATCGGATACGACTCACAGTCACGAGCTCGAACTTCCCGAAGTTCGACCGCAATCCGAACACAGGAGAGCCTATCTATCGAAGTCAGCGAATGCAGAAGGCCGTGCAGACAGTCTACTATGGGCCTGTGTGTCCATCGGCCGTCGTGCTCCCTGTGCTGAGCGGTGAGTGCGAGGTCGTCACTCTGAACAGCTTGCAGCGGGGGGCGGCCCCGGGAGATACGGCTGGGATGGTTCGTGCGGGCACTTTTCGGGTACGGGGATAACGGCGAACCCTTCTTGGGCGAAGTGCCTACGGGCGAATTCGGAAGTCCGGGTGCGTGCTTCCGGTAAGGGGTGGCACGGGCCGGTCTGGACGACTTAAGAAGGTATGATGAGAGCAATCTATGACTGAGTGCGCTAGACTGAGTCTGGAGACGAGGTGTCATGTTGCAGTACGACGCGGAGGACATCAAGCGGATGGAACGGGAAAGCAACCGCTTGATCCGGAAAATGAGGTACGCTGAGGCTGAGGTCATATTGCGGGAGGCAATTCAGATCATGCCGGTGCCTCCGGTTCTGAACAACTTGGCTTTCTGTCGCTTCAGTCAGGACGATCCTGGCGAGGCATTCGAGATACTTCAGCCAAACCTCGCGCCCGAAGCTCATGAACCTTTCGCTCAGGCATTGGCAGCTCAGATAAGTGTTGCGCTAGGGCGTCGAGCGGAGGCTGAGGAGTACTTGGAGGGCGCGATTCGCGAGTACGAAGCTGGTATTCCCAAGATGCGCTTGGCCCCGGATGCAACAGCCAAACCGTGGTATGAGTACAGTGCGGCTCTAAAAGCGGCAGCCGGCGACCTCGGACATCATCAACTAGTGCTCGATCTGTACCGTCGTCACGAGACCTACAGTGCCGGAGCATCGGATCGCTTCCTTGCGGGTGTCGCTTCGTTCAACCTTGGGAGGATGGAACGAGCTGCTTCCTACTGGAGGAGAGTGCGACTGCAGTTTGCCGATGATTACGCCTATGTCGCTCAGGCAGTGGAGATGGGCTTGGTTCCTCGGTTCTCGCTCGAGTATCGTGTGCCTGACCTAGGTGTTGGTCCCAAAGCACTCAAGACAGGCGCCGGCCGCATGTTTATCGCTCATTTCTTGCTGACAAGGCAGGCGCCCGAGGGAGACATCGGTACAGCCGGCGGCTTTTTCAAGGTGGCTGTGGACATGGACTCTGAGTGGGGTTTGCAGTTCGCGAAGAACATCTTGAAACACCCGGCGGTATCGAAGGCGCTGAAAACGGCTGCCCTCGATACTCTGGTGGAGCATGGTGTATACGAAAAAGGCCAGCCTGTCGATGTGGTAGACGAACATGGGAGAGAGATTCGCATGTCTGTTGAGGCATGTGTGGTCACTATGGACGTTAGCGAACACGATAGGGAGATCATCAATCGAGGAACTGAACTGGGTCGCGCTGAACGGTACGATGAAGCGATCGAGATCCTGAGTGAAGCAGCCGAGGCCGACACGGTAAGTTTCCGAGTGTTGCTTATCCTGGCGTCGATGTACATGTTTAGGGGCGACCTTGACCAAACCTACGAACTACTCTCCGTGCTAAGTGCGATAGAGCCCGACGACCCGGCGCTTTTGCTCATCCTTGCGGAGTACTACATGCGATCAGGAAATGTGGGTAAGGCGATTCGCCACCTGAATCAGATAGACGTTTCCCGTGCATCCTCGGCAGTCCGAAGGGGAATCGCGGATCTTCGGGGGGAACTGGAAGGAAGTTCGCAGTAGAGCCGCCCTAAGCCCGTTTTCCGCAGTAGAAAAGGCTGAATCTTCGGAATATTAGCAGAATATTCCGAGAAGGTACTGGCGACACTTATGTCGAACATAACCCCGATACAGAAGCGGGGGGTCGGCATGGCGCTCAAGAATCCAAAGAAGCAGCACCGCGGCACCTTCAACCCGTATCCATCGGGCGTTTTCACGAGGTGTGAATCGAAGGTGATCGGGAACATCTTTTGTCCCCTTGCCTCCAACAGGGCCAGCATATCGGTAGGCGAGGTCTGCAAGATACTCGTCCTAAACAGGCTCAACTCTCCCAAGCCGCTGTACAAAGTAGAGGATTGGGCGGATCACGTATCCACCATTGACCTCTTCGGGATACCTTCCTACCTGCTAAACGATGATAAACTGGGGCGTTGCTCTGCCTCAAGCTCATACGCAACTTCGGGGTCTCCCCTGAGCTCGTGATATGGGATAGCACATCGTTCTACTTCGAAGGCGCGTACGACGACTCCGAGTTGGTAATGTTCGGATATGCCGTGGAAGGACGAACCGACGCCAAGCGCGTTCGCATCGGCATGTGCATGGACGCCGGCGCCGGCATACCCCTTACTAGCAGTCGAGAATCAGGCAAAAAGCCCGATTCCGAGCTCGTCGTCGATAACCTTGAGACCTTGAAAGCCACGTTCAGCGCCGACTATGTTGTGGTAGCAGATAGGTCCCTTGCAAGCGTGAAGAACGTGTTCCTGCTGGACTCAAAGGGCACGAAGTTCGTAGCCCCGGCCGACGATGACGACTGCTACACTCGGCTGATCCTCGGGACGAGCGACGACGAGTTCCAGGAAACGGACTACAGGTCCAAGGACGGCAAGTCCTTCTTCATCGCTGAACGGGGCATATGCCTCCATCGGAAGCTTGACGGCGAAGAACGGCAGTACGAGTCCGGGTGGTTTCGCGCAATCGTCATCAAAAGCCCAAGCAAACTCAAGGTCGACGAGATGAAACTATCCAAAGAGACGGAAACCGTCGACGCCTGGCTGCGCGACGTCCGCGACAACAAGATAAACAGGCGCCGCTACAAGAAACTCGAGTATGTAGAAAAGCGGATAGACGCTTTCTTCAGCGGCCCGCTGCGCAGGTATCGAAACATCTATAACCCGAAAGTGATAAGCGACGGCAACCGTCTCGACTTCAGCTGGTCCATGGACGAAGAGGCACTGCAGAGGCTCATTGCCTTGAACGGCAAGTACGTGGTGATCTCAAACCAAATGGCCCCCGTCGTCAGCGCCGCCGACATATTCCGCGCTTCCAGACGACGAAGCCATATCGAAACGAGGATGCGATACCTTAAGAGCCAGCTCGAGGTAAGGCCGGTGTTCCTCGAATCGGAGATGCGGATAAGGGGACTTGCGTTTGTCACGAACCTCGCCCTCGTCGTCTACTGCCTCCTCGAGCACATGCTGAAACAGGCCGCCATAGATGAATCGGTGCGTGAGCTGTTCCTCGATTTCGATCAGATCGCCCTGACCAAGGCCAAGCTGCCCAACGGCGCCGAGGTAAGCCACGTTGAAAACGCCTTGCCCTTTCACTACCGCACCCTCGACAAACTCGGACTCCTGATCGGGGAGTACCATCGCCCTCAAGGGTGATCGCCTTCCATTTCCTCCGTCCTGTGACGATCAATTCGATAGGCCCCTACTGCGGAAAATGGACTTAGAACGGGTATAGATGCGTTGGCGCCTGCTGTCGGGACTGCCCACGGGCTGTACCGGGAAGTCCCGTGCATCGCACTCGACCTGATATCCGCCATTCGGGATTCGGTGAACGTGCCTCTTGTGCTTCACGGAGGATCCGATCTTTCGGAGGCACTGCTCCGGCAGGCCATTCGGGCCCGGATTCGGAAGGTGAATGTAGGGACCGACCTGCAGGTGGCGCACGCCAAAGCGCTACGCCGGGCCTTGGCGAGCGACCAAGTGGCTCCGAACATGCGCGCGGTTCATGCAGCAGCCGCCGCTGCAGTGTGCGATGTGGCCCGCGCCAAGATCAGGATCTGCTCCGGGCGAGGGGGTGGAAACATGGGTTAAACGGGCCTTATAGTGATCCGTTCGTTCTGTGAACGCATTTCCGGGATTGTGTCGCCAAACCGAACAATGGCTGATGGATTGTAGACATGCATTCATATATGCACCACTATCTGTCAGGACTTCTGCGGTTCGTCTGGCAAAGGCGGACCGCACCCGCAATTCCCATGGGTTCTACCAGCCCGCCCCATCACCTGTGGGTTTTCCACTATGCATTACCCACATCCATGGGCATTCCTGGGCGTATGGGCCCGAATAGCATGTGCGCCCACCTGGTGCGAAGGAATAGGGCTGGGCGCCACATGCCAGTACCGGAAGGGGGTCTTGATGCACTCTGGAGCATCCTGTCCGTTTTTGAGTAGGTTTTTCGAGCAACCTACCCGGATTCTACGTGGTTTGCTGGGTGCAAGTTATCTGAATTCGCGCCGGCAACGGCGCATCCGTTTTCTGGAGCCAGGCCCGCGGCAAATCCGCAGGCAGAGACGGGTGACATAATATGGCCACGCGCGCATATCTCCCGGGTCTCCCCGGGAAGGCCCCCAGGCGACCTCGGATTCCCCAGGAAGCCCCAAATCCGCCCGATTGCCTCCCCGGCCCGTGAAAACCTAGTACTTTCTGAATAGGCTCCGCGGAAAACCGTACTCTTTTCTCACAGGTTCGCTAACGCCCTGCTAAACACGGCTTTGCCTAAAGACCTGCGTAAGGTCGCTTTCGCCGACAACTGACGCCTCCGGGCGTAGGCAGGCCCCCGCGCATCCTTTCCGGCGATGTGGGTAATGCATAGGGGTTTTCAGTATGGCCTTTGACGAGGCCGTACTGAGAATCGTACGGTTCTGCACACACAGGTTTCCCCGAACGCAACCGGCGATGGAACTCACCTTTCCCAGGCGATTGGTAATCAGCGAACGCGCAGCTAGAACCGCCATAATGATACAGCGCCTCGATAGTGGTCCGCCGGGAACCGCCACCCCCGGGGCTCTGCGATCCCCAAAACGCCCCCGATCTACTACCATGTGTTTCAGGCGCATCATAGGCAGGATTCATCCCGTACTAGAGAATATGTTCCCCCACAGACTCAACGGTATCATGAGCCGGCGCAGGGAGCGAGTAGCTTCCGGGGAGTACTTCCGGGGAGTACTTCCGGGGAGAGTCTCTGGGGAGACCTTCTGGGTAGTACTGTGCGACCGTTCGCCTGATGTGTGAAGGTATGGCCATGAAGTAGGTCGAAACATCTTCATGTATGTGCGTGGGCGTCACGTTCGGCAGTTCGCATGCACGAGCAGGCGGAGCTGCGAGCATCATGAGTGCGAAATCGCCCGGGCTTTTGGAGGGTCTGTGCAAGATGATAAGCCGAAAGACGATAGGAGTCCCTGCAGCCCTAGTGGCCCTGCTCGTGTTGGTGGCGTTGAGCGGGGCCGGGACGGAGTGCGCAACCGCAGCTCTGAAAGGCGCGAGTATCGTATCCGGATCGCAGAGTGTGAAGGTTGGGAGCAAGGCGTTCCAGGTGAACTACGTCCGGGTGGACCTGGGCGACCCCAGGGTCGGTCTTCGTATGGTTCTGGGGCAGGACAGGGTTGGCGGCACTGAAGACCTTCTTTCCATGGCGGCGCGAGCGGGCGCACAGGCGGCCATAAACGGGACTTTCTTCAACGCCTACGTCGACGGGCCCTACAAGGATCCTGTTGGAACGTTGATCCGGGACGGCGAGTTCGTTCACCGCGGAGCTACTGGAACGGTGTTTGCGGTTGCGGATGGAAACGAAGTGAGGATGGAACCTGCACGGTTCAAGATTGTAGGCGCAACTAACGGCCTATGGGCGTGGCCGGGGAACTGGTACTCGTATTGGATCAACCGGACGCCGACATCGCAGAATTACGCGGGGATTTTCACTCCGGCACGAGGACGGCGAACTGGGGCGGCCGACGGAGTATCGGTGGTGGTTAGGGATGGCGCCGTCACCGCGATTGGCCGCGGTGAACAGAAGATCCCGGAGGATGGCTACGTCATCAACTTCCAGGGAAGCGAAGAAGGGCTCGCTGCACGTTTCGCAGTTGGGGCCGCTGTCGAGTACAAGGTTGTGATGTCAGATGGCAGCGACAGGATAGGGTTCTGGGGGCGAGTCAGCGAAGGCCTTGGGGCAGGCCCTAAGCTGGTGTCAGGGGGAAAGGTGAGCTATTCCGCTGAATCGGCCAAGGCGGAGGGGTTCACCGAGGCCAAGATCCTCTCCATGTCGTCGGCACGCAGCGGGCTTGCGTTGACGAAAGATGGAAACCTTCTGATGGTGACCTGCGCTGCAGCGACCATGGCCCAATTCGCCCAGATCATGCAGGCGCTTGGCGCTGTGGAAGCAATGAACCTCGACGGGGGAGCGTCCTCCGGACTGGTGTACGGAGGTAAGTACTTGACCAGGCCGGGACGCGCCCTCAGCAATGCCCTGGTGGTGCTGGTGGACGGACGGTGATGACCAGTGCATATCACCAGTTTGCTGTCAGGCAGAAGGAAACAGATGGATCATGTTGAATAGCATCATCGGGGCAGAAAGGAAATGGCAGCTGGGAAGATGATGAAACGGTTCGGGTTCATGCCAGGATACAGATTCCCGATTTGAAGCTGGACTGTTTCGCCTCTGCGTTCGCCAGAGCATTGGCGTACTACTGCGCGCGAAAGGGCATAGAACTTACTTCCGTTGAGATATCCTCAGGTAACGATACTGATCTCCCAGGGGCTGAGGGGGAGGCAGAGAATACATGATCGCACAGTCGAGTAGGATACCACATGACGGCATCTGCCCCTGTAACGATTGGACATTCTCCCCTGGTAAGGAACGCAATTGGGCCGGCGATCTTGTAGATATGCGGATCTGGGCAAGAGCTTCTGCGGCAAGCCCTGAAAACAACCGAAGAGTTCTCATATCGCTGGCTAGTCATATGCTGCATGGTAGCGGATTGTGTCATGAGTCTCTGCGTAGATGGTTCGCGGGACCAGGGTTGACATGCGGGGTAGAGGACATGCGTTACGGAGAAGATCTATGCCCTCAGGCAGCTGTCGATTTCGTCCAGCTACTGGGCCGAAAGGGCATAACAGCTGAAGTATACTGCCTTCCAAGTGCCTGCTCGCACGAGCTAGTGCTGCGCGTGCTGTTTCCGTATAGACCTTCGCTTGAGGAACGAGTTGAGGTAGGCGATGCGATGGGTGACCTAATGGACAGTTATCCAGCATTGTCGATCGACTTGATGACTCTGAACCCCCAGGAGCTTGCTCGTCGTCCCCTGCCGCCGTCCGCGGTGCGCGTGGATCAGGGGGTGTTGTGATTGCCGGTTGACACTGAGCACGAGTGGCAGGCAACTCATAACGCGCGGCTGCTATGCGAGCCACTTCTTGATCCTCGCAGCACGCAGTATCCGGATTGGGCAATCAATGTCATGTTCTACAGGGCCGTGCACATAATCGATAAGGCACTGGCCTGCCGCGGTGTTATTGATGTCCGCAACCATGAGCACCGTAAGAAAAGCATCGCCAGACACCTGCGTGGCTGCTTGGGGTACTTTCAGGCATTTGAAGAGCTGAGCCGGAAGACGCGATACGAGGTCATGAGGCCAACCCGTACTGACGTGGAAGATGCCCTTCAGCTCCTGAGTAACATCGAACGAGGCGCATGACACGACCAAGCCCGGGACGCCGACGGGCGACTCACTCACGGATTGGACCTTGCGCTGCTCAGGACAACTGCGTTTCGGCCCGAGCGCTTGGCCTCGTACAGCGCTCTGTCTGCGTTTTTGATGAGAGACTCTACGTTAAGTCCGGGGCCTATCGTGCCGCATGCTACGCCAAAACTGGCAGTGACCTTGATTGACTGACTTTCGTAGATCTCCTCAAGGGCGTTGACACTCCTGCGAAGCCTTTCTGCCAGTGCCACAGCGCCATCTGCGCCTATGTCAGGAATCGCTATGATGAACTCCTCTCCTCCGTATCGTGCGAGGACATCCTGGGCGCGTATGTTCTGACTCAGCAGCGATGCGATTCTCTGAAGCACCATGTCGCCGGCTTTATGCCCGTAGGTATCATTCACTACTTTGAAATGATCGATATCCAGCATGATCATGGATATAGGGCGGCCGACTCGCTGCCCGACGGTCAACTGCTCCACCTGATCATGGAACGATCTGTAGTTCGCAATTCCGGTCAGTCCGTCGAGATCGGCGAGGTCTTTCATGGCTCGAACCATGGTCATCTCTTTGGTGATGTCGGTCATGGTGAGGTACTTGGCGAGCGTTCGTGTGCCGTTGCGCCTGTCATTGGGTCGTACGGCGCGGAGGCGCGCCCTGAATACGCGACCCGAGCCATCGTCCAGCGCAATGGCGGTTTCGCTGTCCCGATTCGCCATAGCGAATTCCGCAATCTCCGGGTTCTTTTCGAAAACTTGAGGGAGAAACTCGCTTGCATAGTCCCTGCCTCGTTTCGGTACGATCTGATACAGCGCCGGGTTGTAGTCGGCAACTCGGTTGCTCCTATCGATGATCACTACGATGTCGTCCATGCCGTCGAAGACCCGGCTCTTCGCGATTGACACCAGGTCAAACACTTGACCAGGGCTCAGCCCTATGAGGAAAAGCGCATTCATGACCATGAACCCGTATGGTGCAAGATCCACGCCATAGGGGCTCAGCCCTGCAGCATATGCGTTGCTGCTCAGCCCCATCAAGGCGAATCCCGCAAGGAAAAGCCAGTGCCCAGGCCTGAGGTCAGCCGGCGCAGTAATGGCGGACCGAGCCACTACAGCAGCGCCCAAGATAAGGGCCAAGTTCGCGTATGTCATGGCCACCGTGTACCAGGGGCCGCGCGTGATCTGGACTATGGTCAGCGCCCCCACCTTGGTAAGCAGGAGGTCGGCATAGTACAGGTGGTGGAGGTTGGTGGTGTACATACCCACTAGGGTGAGTGTGGAGAAGGCGAGCACGGCCATTACCAGTTTGCTGCCGGGGCGCCGGCGATCGCCTGCGAACTCAAGGGCGGTAAGCAAGCCGAATGTGGGCAGGAAAGCAACACCCAAGTACTCGATTCTCATACAGACGAGTGCCTCGCTCACTGTGTGCGCAGTGAGTTCGGAGGCATAGCCGAATGAGTACACGGACGCGGCAATGGCCAAACACGAGAACCACAGGTTCCTTCCTCGCCTGCCCTGAATCATCACGTAGATGCCGATGCTTAGCTGAATGATCCCGGATAGTAATAGAGCGCCCACGATCGCGTATCCCATGCTAACACCCTGTCCGGTCTTTGGATTTCGTGCGCAGTCTGTGACAAACTGTACAATTCGCGTTATCCTCAGCATTTCCTCTGAGAATATTGATGTGCAGCTGCGCTCACGTGTCGCGGTATTTGAGCCGGTCCAGGAACTCGGGCAGCTCGCCCAGGGCGCATATGAGCGCGTCGGGCTGGCAATCTTGGGGCGACGCTCCGTATGCGTCGGCGGCCATCGTGGTTCGGAATGCAGCATCGCGGATCGAGGCGAAGTCCGCGGCGCGGGGCCTGTCTTCAGGGAGCAGGCTGCGCAGGCTGCCTGGAATGTCTCGTCGCAGCCAGATGGAGTAGCCCCCCGCCGTCTTCGCGCCCCAGGCGTCGTGGATGATGTCGTCTCCTACGTGTATGGGCGGGCTATCTCTCTCTCTCCAGCCTGTCCAGGCCATGTGGAATATGCCGGGCTTGGGCTTGGCCGCCTTGGCTTGTTCGGGAGTGATGATCGCGCTGAAGAAGTCGGCCAGCCCCAGGGCTTCCAGCACCGGCGCCTGGTACTTCAGGTAACCGTTGGTGACCACAGCAAGCGTGTAACCGGCGCTTTTAAGCGCGTCCAGCGCCTCGTATGCTCCTTCGAGGCGCGCTATCATGCCCGGCACTGTGCAGTAATGGCGTACCAGGGCGGCGATGTCGAAACGGGGGATTTCGGGGAGCACGCCGGGGAGTGTGATGGGCCGCACACCGGAGGGCGACCCGGAGAGCGCCACGCTCTGCGCTTCTAGGGCTTCAGCCCGAGACGCCAGGTCCACGGCGACGCGCGCTACGATGTCGTCCCAGTCGTAGGCTTCCACGATGCGTCCCTCAAGCAACCTCTGTCTTGCCTCGTCTATTATCAGCTGCAGCACAACTGCCTCCGGATCCGCGCCTGTTTGGCCGGCTGCTGTGGCCGAGGCGTATGGTTCCAGCGTCCGTACTACGTGCGGGAACACGCCCCGTCGGAACGGGTTCCGCATGAGCACTCCGTCTAGGTCGAAAGTCACCAGAGCATCCACCGATACCACTCCTCACAGAAGGAACTAGATTCCCATCGCCGAAATACAACTAGGCGAGGCTGCGCAGGACCGTGCACAAAACATCAACTCATGCACTGCATTCCTGCAATTTGATTCGCGCCCCAGATGTCTAGTCCTGCCTACAAGCGGCCAGTTCACAGAATACGCCTAGAGGAGGGGGTCACGGATGTCCAGACGCGTGCTTATTGCTATCGGCATTGTCTTCATGATCGCTCTCGGGGGCTACCTGCCTGCGGTTTCAGTCGCTGCTCCTGCCAAGCCTATCACTATCACCTGGTGGATCAACCCCTGGAGGATCGCGCCGCCCGGTTTCCCTGCCGACAAGGCGCCTACCGCCGAGGATTTTCCCAAGTGGGCAAGCGATGAGTTCATGAGGCTCAACCCCGGTGTGACTGTCAAGTACGAAGTGGTCACTAACACCGGATTCGACCAGAAGATCGCTGCGGCGATTCTGGCAGGAAACCCGCCCGATGTACTGCGACCCATCGGCTTCAAGCGTGAATGGGCCAAGCAGGGGTTGCTCGAGCCGATTGACGACTACTTCACCGCCGAGGATAAGCAGGACTTCTACCAGTACGCCATGGACGTTGGCAGAGTCAACGGGCGCTACTACCTGTTCCCGTGGAACAACAGCAACAACGGCATGGGCTCGACGTTTCTGATCAACCCCGCCATTTTCAAGGAGTGCGGCGTGAGTATCCCGCCTCTGCCTGAGAGGGGCTGGACTGTTGACGAGTTCATGCAGATCGCCCAGAAGCTTACCTTCGACCGCGACGGCGACGGCAAGACCGATGTCTACGCACTCAGCTTCCCCGCCAAGGAACTCTTGGTGATGATGGGCTGGATGCACGTGTTCGGCGCCCGCCTATTCAACGCGGACCAAACAGAAGTCGTGCTCAACAGCCCCGAGGGCGTCCGGGCGCTCCAGTTTATTGTGGATGCCATCTACAAGTACAATGTAGCCCCCGAAGGCGCCGCCGGCATGGGGATCTACGATTCCATCAACATGTTCCATCAGGGCAAGACGGCAATGGGATACGGCGGACCCTACGAGATCGGCCGGATCGATAGATACGTCAAGGAGGGCCAGCTCAAAGAGGCGTTCCCGGTACATATCACCCAGTATCCTCATCTACCGGAGATTGGGCCCATTGCATACCACACGAGCGGCGGTTTCGTTGTGTTTAGGCAGCGAGATGCCGAGAAGAAGAAGGTCGTAATGGACTTTGCACGTTTCCTGACGAGCAAAGACAATATGGCGCTGCTCAAGTCGTTGCTCTATGTCACCGCCCGCAAGTCGGTGAACAAAGGCCTCTACAAGGGATCAACATTTGAGAAAGAGATAGACGTGTACACGCGTGCGCTGGACTACGGCATCCCGTATTTCGGTACCGACATCACGACCGACCCAATAGACAAGCACTTGCAGGCCATGTTCGAGGCGGCCCTGGGTCGGACGAAGACTCCCAAGCAAGCGCTGGACGATTTCGCTCGTGAGGCGAACAAGATCCTGTTCAAGAAGTAAGCGGGGCTGGTAAACGTGCAGACGGTCATGCGGAGGCTCTACAAGGATCGCTGGGGTTATGCCTTCATCGCGCCAAGCTTTGCGCTTTTCGCGGTGTTTTTCCTCGTGCCGGTGGTATGGGGGGGCTACCTCAGCCTCCTTGACTATCAAGTGTTCAACAAGGAATGGGTCGGGCTGCAGAACTACAGGGAGATCGCACGCGACTCCGTCTTTTGGCTGTCGTTACGAAACACGGCGCTTTACACGCTCGGACTAGTGCCGCTGTGGCTTGGCAAGGCGCTCGTAATATCCGCGCTGATATTCCCCCTTGCCAAGCCCATCCAGACATTTTTCAAGGGCGCGTTCTACCTTCCCCACGTGACGTCGTCGGTGATCATATCTATGGTGTGGCTTTGGATATTCAACCCGCCTTTCGGCCTCCTGAACTACATCATGGAGTTACTGGGGTTCGCGCCCCACGCATGGCTGGGCGATGTGCGCACTGCGCTGCTGTCGATAATCCTCATGCAGGTCGTCATGGGTGGCGGATCATCCATCGTGTTGATAACTGCGGCCATGGGTAGCATACCGTATCACCTGTATGAAGCTGCATACCTTGACGGAGCCACCAAGACTCAGGCCTTCTTCAGGGTCACTATACCGCTTCTGCGCCCCACAATACTCTATCTTCTGGTTACAGGCACTATATCCAGTTTTCAGGTGTTCACCAACGTGTACCTGATGACACAGGGAGGGCCGCAGTTCTCCACGATGACCCTGGTGTACCTCATTTACGACACAGCTTTCAAGCAGTTCAAGTTCGGCCTCGCTTCAGCGCAGGCAGTTGTGCTGTTCGCAATCGTATTCGCGCTGGCGATTGTGCAGTTCAAGTTCCTGGGGCAGGAGGTGGAGTACTGATGCTCACCTCTGCGCAGGCAGGCGTCGCGCCCGGGCGCGTCAGGATCAGGCGAGTGCGGGTAGGGGAGGCAATCGCCATAGCCATCGTTGCTGCCTTGGCTATCATGTCGCTGATGCCGCTCTACTGGATGGTGGTCACTGCTATCAAACAGCCTACCCTGGTCATGAAGATGCCGCCGGAGTGGTTCCCGAGGCAGCTGAGCCTGGCCAACTTCAGGGACTTATTTGCCCGCCGGCTCCTGGGGCGCTGGACTCTGAACAGCGCCATCGTAGCCACGTCGGTCACGGTGGCGCAGCTTTTCGTGGCGTCGCTTGCCGGCTACGCCTTCGCGAAGAAGGAGTTCGTCGGTCGAAACGTCCTGTTTTGGCTATACGTAGGCTCCATGATGATTCCGGGGCAAGTCACGCTTATACCGCGCTACATCCTGATGGCGAAGTTCAGGTTCATCAACACCTACTGGGGACTGATACTGCCGTCCATCGCGGCGCCCTTCGGAGTGTTTCTCATGAAGCAGTTCATGCAGACTCTCCCCGGAGAGATCATCGACGCAGGCAAGATCGATGGGGCGTCGGAGTTCGGCATATACACTCGCCTGGTGCTGCCGCTTTCCAAGCCCGCCTTGGCGGTGCTGGGGATCTTCACCTTCGTGAGCGAGTGGAATGACTTCCTGTGGCCACTTGTAATCACGAATTCTTCGGAAATGCGTACGCTTCAGGTAGGCCTGGCCATGCTGCAGGAGGAAGTGCCCATGGCCTTCGGCCTCCTCATGGCAGGCGCCACCTACGCTGCAATACCTATAACCATCGTGTTCCTGGCATTCCAGCGGTACTTCCTCACAGGGCTCACAGTGGGGGCGCTGAAGGGATGAGCGACAGGCGGGGGTACAAGGAGGTCAGCGCCGCATGACAACCCTCCTTATTAAGAACGCGGAAGCGCTGGTCTCCATGAATGAGACTTGTGAGATCCTGCACTCGGTGGACATCTACTGTGAGAGCGGGATTATCTCCAGGATCGGGCATGACCTTGATGTTGTCGCCGAAGACGTTATCTCGGGGTCAGGGATGTATGTGTATCCCGGGCTTATCAACACGCACCACCACCTGTACCAGACCTTCACTCGCAATCTACCCGGTGTACAGAACCTGGAGCTGTTCGACTGGCTCCGAGCGCTGTACAGGATATGGCGCGGGTTGACCCCCGAAATGGTGTACTACAGCGCTCTCACAGGCTTGGGCGAGTTGCTCAAATACGGGTGTACTACTTCAGTGGACCACCACTATGTCTTCCCCAGGCAAGCAGAGCCTACGTTGATCGACCGTCAGATCGAGGCCGCGGCAGAGCTGGGCATGAGGTTCCATCCCTGCCGCGGCAGCATGTCGCTGGGCGAGAGCGACGGCGGCCTGCCTCCGGATGATGTGGTGCAGACCACGGACGAGATCCTCCGGGACTCCCAGCGCTTGATTGAGCGATACCATGACTCCGAGCCGGGCTCGATGTGCCAGATAGCACTGGCGCCGTGTTCACCCTTTTCGGTCTCGGCGGATCTTCTGGAGCAGACCGCTCTACTTGCGCGCGAATACGGGGTTCGCCTACACACTCACCTTGCGGAGACACTGGATGAGGAACGTTTCTGTATCGAAGCGGTAGGAATGCGCCCGCTGGCATACATGGAGTCGCTGGGTTGGCTCGGGCCGGACGTATGGTACGCCCACGGCATTCACTTCAGCGACGAGGAGATCAACCTCTTGGCCCAAACCCGAACCGGAGTGGCGCATTGCCCAACTTCCAATGAGAAGCTGTGCTCAGGCCGGGCCCTAATAGAGAGGCTACTGCATGCCGGCGTGCCCGTTGGGCTGGCGGTAGATGGCAGCGCCAGCAATGACTGCTCCAGCATGCTGGCCGAAATCAGGACCGCATACCTTCTTCACAGGATGGCAATGGGCAACCAGGCTCCGACTCCTGCGGATATCCTGGAGCTCGCCACAAAGGGTGGAGCCCGGTTGATCGGGCGGCCTGACTTGGGTTCCATAGAGGAAGGGAAGGCGGCGGACATGTTCCTTGTGAATGCTGATACGCTCGAGTGGGTTGGAGCGGATTTCGACCCCGCATCGGCGCCCGCCACCATCGGCCTCCACAGGCCCGTAGACTACACCATCGTTGCCGGCAGGATCGTGGTGAAAGACGGGCGCCTTGTCAATATCGATGAGACCGCTGTGGCGAGGAAGGCAAGAGAGTTGTCGCGGCGACTATGCTCGGGGCGGTGAGGCGCTCAGAATGTGTGGGGTGGCCCGCAGGAACTCATCAGTAACCGCAAACCCGCGCTGGCCGCTGTGTTGATCCTGAGCCATGCGGCCTGAATAGCCACAATGCCTATCCCAGCCGTGGTTCTGACGGGCCTCGGGCTGAAGACGCCATACGTACAGGCCATGGGGGTAACCATTATCCTCTACCTCGCGTCCGCCTATGCCCCAACGCCGGGATCCAGCGGCGCCGCGGAACTTGGCTTCGTCGGCCTATTCAGTTCGATAGTTCCCAGGGCTGTACTGGGTCTGTTTGTGGCCGTATGGCGCATGATCACCTACTACCTCAACCTGGCCTTGGGCGGCGCCCTGATGACGTTGAGGTTCATGTGCCGCAACTCCGGACCTCCCGGCCGCCTCACACAGGCCGGCAGCTCAGACGCAATGTAGCCTCCGCTTCTGCTAAGTCCTGCCTGGTGTTCACGTTGAAGAAACAGCGCAGGTCGGGGTCGAATGCCTCGCAGACCTCCCGCTCGAGGTAGAGAGTACGCACAACGTCAAACAGCCTCGTAACCTTCCTAGGCCCGATCGCGAGCATGGAATCGATATGCGAGACGCATGACCACGAGTAAACGGCGCACAGGGGTTCCAGCGCCGCTCCGGGCCCGAGTCGCGGCGCCACAGCCTGAAACCCGCGCGACCGTACGGCCATGTATCGCAACAGAGGAGCAGACAGAAACGGCATGTCGCATCCGACCACAATGCACCTTGCGTGCGGCGATGCGACAAGCCCTGCCCTGATTCCCGCTAGCGGGCCCAGACTCCCTTGCCCAACTCCGACTGCCTCGCCCGTGACGATTCCGGCTCCATCCCACGTGCATATCAGCTCGCATCCGGCGGGCAACGTCACCGCCTCGGCGATTTCACGGCTTTTGTGCGGGCATGACCCCACGATCACCAAGGTGTCGACGATACTTCCGAGTCTGTCCACGGGATACTGGATCAGCGGTGTTCCTCCCAGCTTCACGAGGGCCTTGCTCCCTCTCAGTCGCTTGCCCGCGCCCCCGGCAAGAACTACCCCTGCAACGCCATCGACGACTCCCACTGCCGATCAGGCCTTTCTTGTCCGAATCGCCAGACGAGCAGATCGCCGCCTGGTACCATCGGCCTCCAATAAGCCCTCCTTCGCCACGCTGGGCAAGATTCCCTCTTGCACGCCCGATCCGCTCTCCGCAGCAGCCGTGATTGCTGAACCGGCACACTCACCTGCCTGCTGGCCAAACTTCCGCACTCGGGCACGAGTTGTCGCCTGATTTGCGGGAGGGCGTAGACTGAAAGCCGTGGTAGAACGCATTCCGTTTGCAGAGATCGTTAAGAAGGTCAAGGCCCGAAGATCAGGGCATGTGCCCGTGGAAGACACGGCCTCCGCGATCTCAGACGACGCATCGGCGGAAAAGCGGCACGGAGCTGGTCAAGCGCCGGTCACTGCGCCCGAAATCGTGTCGGTGATCGCCGATCGGACTGCAAGCGGGTCGTGTTGGGGATGGTAGTCAACCGAGACGGCTTCACCTGTGCGCACGAAGTCTTTGAGGGCGGCCGACAGGACGCGAAGAGCCCAAACAACATGATGGATATCCTGGAGAAGGGAACGGGAAGGCTTGAGGGAAGCACGATCATTGTGGATCGCGGGATAGCTCTCGATGAGAACCTGGCGGCGATCAGGGGGAGGGAGTGCCACTACATAGCTGACCAGGGCAGAATCGGCCTTCAGGGCAATGAAGAGCCCGCTTTCTGAAAGACCCATATTCCATCAGACAGTCACAGTGGTCCTTCCTACGACCAACAGAGGAACCCTCAGAATCCGATGCGGTTCGGCGTGGAAGCCCACGTGTGTGTGCTGCAGAGCGCGCTTGATGCCCTATCTCTTGGACTGGGCATTACCCACATCGCTGGCAGGGAGGCGAATCTTGCTCATGGGGCAAACACCTTGGGAGGAGATCAGCCCATACTCGAAGGCGCCAGTATCGATGAAAGCGGCCTGGCGCAGGTATTTCGGCGAAATCGCGTTTACCAGGGGATCAGTGAACCGTTAATAATATGACACGGTTTTTGAGCGCACCTTCCCAGATGTGACACGGTTTGGGCGGGAAGGAGACAAGAACCGGGCTTATGTGGGAGTTTCCGGGTAATCGGAGGTCGTCAGAGGCCCTCCCCAGGGATATTCTGGAGGTATTCCGGGGGCACACGAGTGCAACCACATTATGTAACCCGTGTCTGCCTGCGGATTTGATGATGGTGTGGCTCCGCAAAAATGAGGCGCCGCTAGCGGCGCGAATTCAGATGACTCATGCCTGTTCAACCGTGCTGGATCCAAGAAGGTTCGGCGAAAAACCGTCTCAGAAATGAGCAGGATGCCGCACAGTCAGCGGCACCGGCGTATACGTTGAAACGCCCATCGCGGGCGAAACCCACCAGGGTCAGTCCGCGGTAGGCGGCCATGTGGACAGCCCGGTCAGTAGGAGCGGATGGGGATACAAGTACGCGAACGCCGAGCCTGACCGCCTTGGCTACTGTCTTACCGAACACCCTCCCGCTTGTGGCCAGCATCGCCCGTTCCGCGTTCACAGCGCTCAATAGGCAGTAGCCTGCCGCCTTGTCGATGGCATTGTGCCTGCCTATGTCCTCCCGGAACACGATCAACCCGGATTCGTCCGCAAGCGCCGCCGAATGCGTGCCTCCGGTGCGCCGAAACACGTCTGAGTGCTCGCGCATCACCGCCATGAGTCTGTCCACCCGCTCTGGGTCGACCGCGAGTTCGCGCGTGTCGGACTCAAGTTCCGGCTCTTGCCGTGGTTCTCGCCCCGGCTCCGCCTCCGCTCCCAGTCGCGGCAATGATTGCAGCATCGACGATGACTTGACGTCAATGCACACCGCGCCATGCGCCTGCAAGTCCAGGTCGATCCTGTCG
The DNA here is from genome assembly GCA_019136685.1 of Bacillota bacterium. GTDB lineage: Bacteria > Bacillota > DTU025 > DTU025 > DTU025 > UBA5389. The sequence continues at coordinate 31,944 of JAGVTS010000171.1, forward strand.
ATGTCCACTGGACCTCCTATGACGCCCTCGCAATACAGATGCCCTACAGCCAGCTCGTCCAGGAATTCGGGCGTAGCGGACACCGCGGCCGCTGTGCGGCCGTTGAGGCGGATCGTTGCCAAGACCTCCCGAACCACCATGTCTTCGACATCGGTCCACTCTCCCCGCGCATACCTGGCTATCTCAACACGCCTGGTGATCTCCGCGAGCCCATCCGATGCAGCGTCTACCTCAGGCGTGATGAGGCGCATTCTCGATCCCTGCCTTTCTTCAAGAGCGATTCACACCCATGCTCCGCAAACAAGACAAACAGGGCGGCTGTGATCAAGTCTGCAGTGGTTCCGGGATTGCGCCGGTTGCCGTCCGCTCGCAAATATGCATCAAGCTCCTCCACAGCACTGCGCCAGGCGCACGACCCAGGCGGCCCTGAGCGGATCGTTCGCCCTGCAAGGCGCGATGTCTCCTGCGCCGTCTTCCAGCCGACCTTCCTGGCGATCAGGGTATCGGGCACTTGGGCAAGCGCTATCAGAAAAGTCTGAACAACTGCCGTCTGCCACGACTCGCAATCTGCCGCGGCTTCCAGCAGGGCAGGGTATACAAGCTCAAAGGTCAGTTCATAGCAACTGCAGTATTCTGAGGCCACACTGTCGCGGGACTTGGCAACGTCCATTGCTTGGAGCAATGTGATCGTGGGCTCGTCTGAAACATCGTGCTCGTCGATGCGGCCCAGCCCCCCTGGATGCGCCTCTCGTATGGCCGCGTAAGCCAGCGAACAGTCGCGAACGGTGAGGCCGTCCAGCACGCGCCGGAGTCTATCCCGCAATGACCCCGGCGCCCGCTGCACTGCCGCTTTGGCAAAGGGAGCAAGCAGAAGGATGATGCCCAGGTTGGTGTTGGCGCTCACGAACCTGCTCGTCGCCCGCCTGGCTCCCAAGATCAGCTCGCCCACGGAAAGCTCATGGGAGCGGGCAAAAACAGGCGCAACCGCCCAAGCACTCACGAGGAAGTTCTCACACGTTGTGTCGGCAAAGTCGTGATCTCGGTTGACATTCCCCGGCTTGGGCGCCATCACGTCAACGATGCAAGCCAACTCGACCGCTCGGGCTACATCCTCGGGGATCATTCGCCTCGCCTCCCCCCTTGCGCCATCACGAAGGAGGCCACTTCCTCCGCGATGCTGAACGGGCATACTTGCTGAAGACCTTGCCAGCCCGGAATCCCGTTCACCTCTACTACAAACATCTCGCCGTCTTCCGAGGACATCAGATCGACGCCCGCGTAAGGAGCGCCGATGACCCCTGCCGCGCGAATCGCAAGGTCCTCCGCCTCAGGGCTAAGCTCGATCCAGCGTGCCGTTGCGCCTTGCGCTACGTTGGTCTTCCATGACTGCCCAATGCGTTCCATGGCGGCCAAAACCCGGTCGCCCAGGACGAACGCGCGAATGTCGCGGTTCGCATGGGGAATGAATTTCTGTAGGTAGAACACGTAATTGCCCATCTCCAGCGCTTGGAAGACCCGGTAAGCTATGTCGGCGCTCTCTACCCTCACCATGCCCCGTCCCATCGAGCCGAAGAGCGGTTTGACCACCACATCCCCGCCCAACTCTTCAAAGGCGTCCATTGCAGCCTCGCGACCCTCAACCACAATCGTGGGCGGCGTAGGCAGGCCCGCAGCCGCCAGCAGGGCCGAGGTGTAGTACTTGTCCACCGTGGTTTCGATCACTCTTGCGGGATTAAACACCGGGATGCCGCCGAGCTCAACGATGCGTAGAACGTTCATCCTGAAGATGATCTGCTCCAGCGAACCTGCGGGAATAGATCTCACTACTATGATGTCGAAGTTGTCCAGCCCGCGCTGGATCGGAGTCGTTGGGTCAACCGGCCTCGAGGCGGCCTCCGTTGCCGATCCCAGTCTCCCCATTTCCCCATCGGCCGTCTCCATTCCGCAAACCGCCGCCACTTCGGTGATCTCGCGCCGGGCGACATCAGCGCCGCGCGCGGCGAATGCAGAAGCCAGTTCCTGATAGTACCAGCTGCCATCGGCGGCCAGAATGCATACTCTCACCGTGAATACACTCCCATCGACTCAAAGCACGTCTTAACACACTCTTGCAGCATGGCGAGCGATGGCTCTCCGGCCTGCAGCACATCGCCCGTTTCAAGGTTGTTCACCACTACTTGGGCAGGACTGAACGTTAGCGGGTCGATTTCGCCGAATCCGCCGCACGAATCGAGTAGACTGAGAAAGGGTGTCCCGAAGGACGGCGACGAACTCCAGGGAACACGCCCAAGGACTGAGTCGATCTCCCGGCCCCGGTCGCGAAGCGTCAGCCGGCACTGGCCAGTGCTGGCAATCGCGTCATTGGCCAAGCCCATCGCGAGCCTGTCATCATCAGCGTAATCTCGGGCATCATCCCGAGCGCCATCTCGGGCGCCATCCCAATCACCATCCCGACCGCTACATCTCGCATTGTCGCGAACTCCAATCCCATTCTGAACCAGAGGGGCCAGCGCGCATACCCCCGATGCCGACTCCACGCGGCTCACATCGTACCCAAGGTGCATGAGCTTGTGCAGAGCCGTCTCAACTACTCGCGCCGCGATCTGGACTAGACCTGCCCTGCTCGCAGTGGGCGCCAGGAGAAGCCAGAGGTCGCTCGGCGAAAGACGGCGCTCCGCGGCGATCCGGGCGATGATCTCCTGAGGTGGAAACCGCCGCCCCTCCAAGACCAAGACTCCCACATCGGATTCCTCGGAGTAGTCAAGCAGTCGAGACGGACCGCCAGCGGCGCCGGCGGCAAGGAGTTGAGCAGGCCCCGAGCCCATGACCGAGCAGCCCTGGGCCGGGATCGACCAGCCTGCATACTGCGAGCCCAGGCAGGCAAGGGCGGGCATGCGCACGTCTACCTTCACCCCGGGAAGCAGCGCGCCTTCTAGCAACACCCAGGTCATCTCGGCTCGGCCGAGACCGCCAAGGCACGCCTCCGCCAGCAGAAGCCCGGCCTCGGCGCTCCCCGGGCACCGTGCCCCCATGTCCACCAGATTGGCCTGTCCGGGAATGGACACCGCATGTACGCCAAGGTATCCGCGGGAGGCCAGGATTCTGCCCACAACCGCCCGAGCGTTCTCATTCAAGCATTGTTCTCGGTTTGGCAAAGCAAGATCTCTCCCTTGCCCCGATCATTGGCATCTCCCAGATATCGACTGTATAGCCCGTTCACCTGCCGCGGCTGAATCCAACCCTCCAGGCCTATGCGCCTGAGGCGCTCCCACACAAGTCTCAGAAAGAAGGGACGGTAATCGCAGCTGTAGGCGAATGTCGGAAGCAGCTCCAAATCGCCCGCGCAGACCAAGACGCCATCGGTCATGCCTGCGCCGGCGCGCCGACCTGCGTTGCCGCAGACCGCCAAAATGCCTCCGCTCATACCAACTCCGGCAAAGCGGCCGCAATCGCCCGCAACCGCGATGAGCCCGCCCGACATTGACGCGCCCACCTCGCCGCCCGCATCGCCGTGGATCAGGATGCATCCGCCGCTCGCGCCCTGTTTCTCTCCGGGCAAGGTGGCGCCGACCAGATTCCCCGCGTTACCGCGAACGCGGATCATTCCTCCACTCATCTGGGCGCCGACCCAATCGTCCGCGTTGCCCTCAACCTCGATAGCGCCGCCTGCTATTCGCTCTCCGAGATGCATCCCGGCCGACCCCCTTATGCTGAGGGTCCCCCGATCCATAGCAAATCCCAGATACTTCACTCTGGAAAGGTCGCCTTCCACCACAACCCGCTCAGCCTGAGAGCCGTCCGCCGGCGAGCTGCCTTGCACATCGAAGAACTCTCCAAGCTCTACACATTCCCGGCCGTGCAGAAGCGGAAGCCGTGTGATCTCATCCGTTGACTTGCCCCAAATGTGATCTCATCCGTTGACTTGCCCCAAAACCCCGTGGGCGAAATGCATTCCGCTTCAAGCGGCGCAATCGGCGGTTGCTTGAGCGCAAGGTGTAGCCACCCCATCTTCACGACCCCTCTTCATTCGATGCGTCCGAGCCCGGCGGCTGCATCACCCTGTGCAGTTCCAGTCTGTGCGGCCCGATCTTCCCATCGTGGTTGACGGCGGTTATGCGCAAAATCCCGTGCCCGCGGCATGCAGCTGCGATTCCGGCGCGAAGCGCATCCTCCACACACTCGATCCCCAAGCCGCTCACTACCACCTGCACTGCAGCGTGAGCCCCGTCAGGGAGAGATGATTCCGCCTGGCCGCGCAGAGCGGGGCAGAAAGATGCGCAGGTCGACACGGGCTGCGACTTGTAGCGTGACCCAATGCGGAGACCGCTCCTGTGCATTCCGGAAGGGTAGGGCAGAATCACTCCTGCCACTTTCGAAATGGCGCCCACGGCATCGCGGCCCGCCCGTATCGCCGCATCCAGGGTATCGCCGCAGATCACGAAGTTGGCGCCGCCTATCCCATCTGTGCAGCCAAACGCGGCTTCGACCACAAATTCGCCATCCATTACAGGAATACGCCAATAGCGATTGCCTTCCAGCACGATGTCGCTCTGCCAACCATCGCCGAACAACCTGAGGTCGGTTCCTACACTGATCTGAGTTTCGGACTCCAGCCCGTTGTAGCACGCGCTGGTAGGGCAGCTCATCACGGATTGGCCGATCCTGGCCGCAAGCTGCGTTCGAAGGCTCTCCTGCGATGAGGCGAAGAATAACGCGGCAACGCCCGGGCGCCCGTCGGGCGTGGGCATGCCGGGTCCGGCCGCGTTGGGCCAGGCTTCGTTGCGCATGGGCCCCTCGATTCCCGCTTCACACTCGCACGCCGCTATCGATGTAGCGAAGCCCGTGAGGTTCGTCGCAGCGGCGCAGGCCAGCTCAAGGCTGTCCGCGGTGATCTGCACCCTGGTTCCCACAAGGTCGTAGGCTTCGGAGACTGCGTTGTCTATCCCCACCCCGTCTATCTGCATGGTACCACCT
>JAGVTS010000157.1 GCA_019136685.1 Bacillota bacterium
ATGTGATCACTGGAACTCTGGGAGACAAAGGCTTTTTCGACTCTGGCTATGCAGGCTTGCAGAAGGCTAAGGATGACTACGATGTGAGCAGAATCAAATCTGTTGAGTCGTTCAATGCTGTTGATTGGGAGCCTAACCTCAGGAACTCGGCTCAGGCAGGCTATGAACTGATCTTCGCAGGCGGAACTCCAATGAGGGATTACGTGGCCAAGTTGGCGCCGCTCTTCCCCAAACAGCACTTTGTGTTGTTCGATGGACAGTTGACCGGAATTGACAATGTCATCTCAGTTGAATACGGAGAAGAGCAAGGGGCCTATGTGGCAGGGGTGCTGGCGGCCCTCATGACCACCCGCACTGATGTAAAAGGAATCAACCGTGACAAGAAGGTAGGCTTCATTGGCGGAATGGACATCGCTGTTGGACGCAACTGGCTCCAAGGATTCCAGCAGGGAGTAGCGTCGGTTGATCCCAAGATCGAAGTGCTCTATGCATTTGCAGGAAGCTTCGGCGATCCGGCGAAAGGCAAGGAGCTGGCTTTGGCCCAGTACGGGCAGGGCGCAGACGTGATTCTGCACGCAGCTGGCGACACAGGCCTTGGCGTGATTGAGGCCGCAGCCGAAGCAGACGCCTTTGCAATTGGCTCCGATGCCAACCAGGATAGCATCAAGCCGGGCCACGTTCTTACGAGCGTAATGAAGAGAGTGGACAAGTCGCTTTACGACGTAGCTACGATGCACTTCAAGGGGCCCTGGAAAGGCGGACAGACGTTCATGTATAACGTCGTCAACGACGGCGTAGTGCTCACTGACATGTCTGTCATAGGCAACAAGGTTCCGAAAGACGTAAGGGATAAGGTAGCCAAGGCAATAGAAGGAATAAAGGACGGGAGCATTAAGGTCGTTCGTGATCGGTAAGCGAGCGTTTGTTACGGGTCAAGCGGAAGGCCTAAGGCATGCCTTCCGCTTGACCCAAATCTATGTGTGAATTTGTGAGACATCACGGCCAACTGGCCCAAAAACGGAGTTTGCGCAGGGAGGGGTAGCAGCGTGGTCAGGTTAAAAGTTGCAGCCGATAAGTGCACTGGGTGCAGATCGTGTGAGACGGCGTGTTCGCTGGCGCATGACGGTGCCTGCTTGCCCGACCTGGGCAGGATTTGGATAGACTTCGCGGACCATGATACGAGTTTTGCCCCGAAGATCTGTCGGCAATGCCGAAAACCCCGATGTGCTGCTGCATGCCCCGTTGGCGCCCTGGAAGCCTTGCCCGAAGGTGGCGTTAGGTTGATTTCGGAGAAATGTGTGGGGTGCGGAAACTGCGTGTCGGCATGTCCATTTCGCTATCTCAGACTGTCACATGATGGCGCACCGCTTATCTGTGACCTCTGTTACAGGAGGCCTGAAGGGCCCGCGTGCGCCCGTATCTGTCAGGAAGACGCGATCACTGCCATAGAAAGCCCTGAGCCGGCTGAGCGGGGGAAGCGGATTGAGGCGAAAGGTGATGGAAACCAATGAGGGCATGGGCTGGGCGTATACTTCATGTGGATCTTGACCGGAAAGAATCGTGGACAACTCCGACTTCCGACTACACAGACCGGTGGCTGGGTGGCAAGGCCATAGATGTGGCGCTGCTCACAGAGGCTGGGGCCTGGTCCGTCGATCCTTACGGGCCCGAAAACCCCCTCATCATGGGCACGGGTCCGCTTACAGGGACACTCGCGCCGGCCGCTTCGCGTCTGCACGTGGCTGCTATATCTCCTGCAACAGGGCTCTTGGGGGCTAGCAACATCGGGGGGCACTTCCCGCCTGAGCTGAAGTATGCAGGATACGACCACCTGGTGATCTCGGGCATCTCAGATGAACCTGTCGTGCTGGTGATTGAGGACGATAGCGTGCGCTTCGAACCGGCATATGACATCTGGGGACTGGATGTGATGTCGACCCATGATGCCTTGAAGGCGCGTTTCGGGGAGCGTTCACGCTCGATGATAATCGGACCCGGAGGCGAGAACTTGGTGAGGTACGCCGGAATCAGGTCCGGAACATTCAACTCAGCAAGCCGCACAGGGATGGGCGCAGTAATGGGATCGAAGCGCCTTAAAGCCATAGTAGCCCGGGGGACGAGACGTCTTGACATTGCAGACCCCGAACGATTCATGGACGCCTGCGTCCGCATGCGTCGGCAGCTGGCTGAGTCTGCGCCATACAAGAACATGATGGACACGCCCAAGATGTTGAAGCCCTCGGCAGATGATGGATACTTCAGCTATGGCAACAAGACGGGTCTTTCAGGGCCGAATGATGGTGTTGTGGACGGGTCGGCTGAGGTCTTAAGACAGCACCGTACAGGGAAAGCAGCATGTTTCGGATGCCCGCTGCGTTGCCAGGACATTATTGACCTGCCTGAAACGGGGCCGTTTGGTATACAATGCGACCCGCGCATAGAACTGAATTACATGGCAGAAGTTTCGGAACCCAGGTTCGGATGGCTTTCGTATGTCGTATGCCAGCAGATGGGGCTCGACACCACTTCGACAGGGAATGTGTTGGGGTTCGTGGTCGAGTCTGTAGCGGCAGGAGACATGTCGCTGCCGGAGATCGCGGCAGACATCGGCCTTTCCCCGGGCGCTTCAAATGCCGAGATTTACCTGGGGCTTATCGAAGCCATAGCCAGGCGAAAAGGCATAGGAGATACACTGGCCGAG
>JAGVTS010000121.1 GCA_019136685.1 Bacillota bacterium
AGCAGTTTGACGATTCTTGCTCTGTCGGGGAGCACTGCGCAAGGCAGATGGTCCGACTAGTACCGCAATGTGTGCTGCGTCTTGCCGCAGGGGCTTCCTGAAGTATCCTTGTTGCCTTCCGTAAGACTCTGCGGGCTTGCTGCGATGTGTTTCGCCTTCAGCGTGTACTTCTGAGCTTCGGGGGAGCGCCTCCTTTCTCGCCTCTCGACACGCCTCGGGCATTACGCTCCGGTTTTTGGCAGGACTGATGCTTCTGGCATCGCCCGTTGCGGGGTATGAATTCTAGGTTGGCAGGCCACGTTCCTGCAGGTAACTGGGTATCTGGAAGGGTGTAAGTTGTGGCTTTGGAGGGAGCAGGCATCTTGAATGCCATAAGCGCCCTTACACTGGCTCTGCCTGCGGGTTCAGTGATTCCCAATTACCTGGCAAACCCAAACCCCAATGCTGGTCGCGTACGGGAGGGCCAGTGCGTGCAGAACCGTATGGTTTCCATCTATGCATTACCCACATCGCTGGAAAGAATGCGCGGGGGCCTGCCTGCGCTCGGAGGCGTCTGTTGCCGGCGAAAACAGCCTTGCGCAGGCCTTTAGGCAAACCCTTGTTTAGCAGGGCGTTGGCGAACCTATGAGAGAAGAGTACGGTTTTCTGCGGAGCCTATTCAGAAAGTACTAGGTTTTGACGGGCAGGGGAGGAAATCGGAATCGCATTTGGCGGTGGACGCCGCCATCCGGCAGCCGTATCAGGGGCTCCCGGATGGCGGCGCTATGCCCCACGAGACAGCTTCCTGGGGCAATTTAGGTCGCTTCAGATAGGGCCCGCGAAAAGCGAACCGCTCCCTTAGCTCATGGTTAGCTCATGGTCAGCGCCAGTATCGCCTTCTGCGCGTGCAGCCTGTTTTCGGCCTCGTCCCACAGAACCGAATGAGGGCCATCGGCCGCATCGTCGGTGATCTCGTCGCCGCGATGGGCCGGCAGGCAGTGCATCACAATGCAGTCAGGGTTGGCCATGCTCACTAGCTCCGCGTTGATCTGATAGCCCTGAAAGTCGCGGACGCGCTTCTCGTACTCGGCTTCCTGGCCCATGCTGGCCCATACGTCGGTGTACAGGATGTCGGCCCCGCGCGCTGCCTCCTTCGGGTCGCGAACGATATCCATCTTGGCTCCTGTTGCGGCTCCGTCGGCTCTTGCCGCGGCCACTACTTCCGGGTCGGGCTCATAGCCTGCCGGACAGGCGCATGTAACATGCATGCCCACTTTGGCGCCGCCGTACATTAGGGAGTGAACCATATTGTTGCCATCGCCGATGTAGGCAAGCTTCCGGCCCCCAAGATCGCCGAATTTCTCGATCCCGGTGAGGAGGTCGGCCATGACCTGACACGGGTGGAGCAGATCGGTGAGGCCGTTGATGACCGGTATGGAGCCCTCGCGGGCCAGCTCGATCACGTCGGAATGGGCAAAGGTTCTGATCATTATGCCATCGAGGTAGCGAGAAAGCACGCGCGCAGTGTCGGCGACGGTTTCGCCCCTCTTCAGCTGGAGATCATTGGCGCTCAGAAACAGACCGTACCCGCCGAGTTGCCAGATTGCGACCTCAAACGATATCCTCGTCCTTGTGGACGGCTTGAGGAAGATCATGCCCAGAGTCTTGCCCTTCAGGATTGGGTGGGGCACCCCGGCCTTCTGCTCGGCCTTGAGCACTGCTGCAAGGTCCATCACGCGCATGATCTGCTCTGTAGTGAAGTCATGAATCGAAAGAAAACTCTTCCCCGAAAAACTGCGCCCCAGATCATCGTAGATGAGTTCCAGCGCCTTGGTCATCCAAACACCGCCTTCAGTTTTTGTGTTGGGCCGGCTCGCGCCCGCGGAACCTCACTGGAATAGCCGTGCCGCACTCCGGGCATGAAGCCCCCGACAGCAGTAGCTCGACGCGGTCATAGCCGTGCCTCTTTATGACCGTCTTCCTGCATACTGGGCAGACCGTATCGGTCCCCCCAGGTACGCTGGCGTTGCCAACATACACATAGTGAAGCCTCGTGCGTGCCGCCTCCACGCACGCCTGCAGAGTCGATATCGGCGTGGGCGGCGCCGTCATGCGGTAACTGGGGAAATACCGCGATACGTGCAGCGGTATGTCAGGCGACAGCCCGGCGATCCAAGACGCCAGGCTCTCCATCTCTTCGCGCGAATCGTTCAAGCCCGGCACGACCAGGGTGGTCAGCTCGACGTGGCGCCCAGACTCATACGCCTGCCTTATCGATCGAAGCACCGGTTCCAGGTCGCCGCCGCATACCGACTTGTAGAATTCGGAGCTAAATGCCTTGAGATCGATATTCACAGCGTCAATGTAAGGCAGCAGCTCGCGAAACGGCTCAGGGTTAATGTAGCCATTGGTGACCAACACATTTACCAGACCCCGTTCGTGTATGAGGCGAGCGCAGTCGTACACGAACTCGTACCACACCAGCGGCTCCGAGTATGTATAGGCCACGCCCACCGACTGACCCCGAATGCTCTCGGCGAGGCGTGCCAACTCCTCCGGCGTAAGCTCGCGATGACCAGCTTCGCGCTGAGATATCTCCCAGTTCTGACAGAACTTGCACGACAGATTGCACCCGTACGTCCCGACCGAGAGTATGCCCGCTCCAGGCATGAAGTGGTACAGTGGCTTCTTTTCGATTGGATCGATGGACATGGAGGTCACTGCGGCATATGTGCGCGGAACGATCCTGCCGCCGGACATGGCCCGAGCGCGGCAGGCCCCAACAGCTCCCTCACGAAGCCTGCACCCTCTGGGGCACAGTTCACATATGCCCCGCCCCTCTTCTACTCTGGTGTACATAGCCTCCCTGACAGCCTCTTTACTCGTACCTGGTCACCTCAAACCTTGCAAGCTCCACAGGCTCGCGCTCGCCTATTCCGGCCTTGCGCCGCGCAATGCCGACCTGTTCCTGCACGGTGTCAATTCCGTCAAGGTCGGGCAGGAGCAGGCCAACCCGGCCTCCGCGCCTGACTATGACGCCGTATCTTGCGGGATCGAGCTCATCCGGCCCCGATATCGGTTCGGGCTCCGACAGCACATCGACCGAGAACACCAAGTCGTCCAGTTCGCCCTCTTCAACAGGCTCAAACCGCGGGTCGCGCATTGCTGCCGAAATTGCGTTCGAGATGATCTCCTCGGCAATACTCGCACGCACGGGTTCGGTGGTGCCGATGCACCCGCGGAGCTGGCCGCCCTTGTGGATAGAGCAGAACACCCCCGCCGCCCGCTCCATTCCCTCGGGCAGAGGTTCGGGCGCCGGCATGATCTTCCGGTGACGCACGTACTCCTCCACAGCCTGCCTTGCCAGGGAAACATACGGCGACTCGGATCGCCTCCTCCTAGTACGCTTCTCCTCCAGGGCCCGGACGACATCATCATAGCGACGCGCGCTCTCCGAGGCCGCAGCCCCGAGCGGCCTAAACGACGCCACAGCATACCCTACTCCGAACGGCCCCTCGTACGAGTGGACTTCTCCCTCCACCTCCAGCCCATCCAATGCTCCCAGCATCATGAATATCGGGCGCAGACCGCACTCGCCCGCAGCCTCCACCAAACGGTCGTCTAGACGCGCAATGGCCCCCACATCCATGCGGCCCAGCGCCTCCACCAGTCGTTCGTCGAAGACCTTGCCCTCCGGTGAGTAGCCGGCCGGGGCGCCGGGTTTCAGTCGATGTGATAGATCGCCGCTGGCGATGAGCGCCACCCGCCCCTCGCCTTCCTCCACCGCTTCTCGAAGCGCCATTCCAAACATGTACAGTCGATCCGGGGTGTCTACTCCCATTGCCACGGGCACTACTCGGAACCCGGATACCGCCTGCGATATATAGTAGAGGGGAACCATCGTACCGTGGTCGAGGCGGCGCGACGCTCGCAGACGGCCGAGGAACGAAGGCTCGATCACGGCAGCTGATACCCCCCGCGACTTCGCGTGCCCGGCGATGCCCTCGGCGAGGGCCAAATCGTTGCTGAACTCCATCGATACTGCTGCGCCGAATTGCCTGAGATCTCCCTCCACCACCGGCAAGCCGGTGATGGCGATCACGTCGGAGAACACAGGGCCATGGGGCGAGATCACGACGATCGTGTCGGGACGCGCCTCGGCAAAGATCTGCGCCAGGCGGCGCATGCCGTCCACAGTGCGCTGGGCCTGCGCTGTATCAGGCCCTCCTACCTCAGGCACTATGATCGGCGGGTGTGGGGTCAGAGCCGCAAGCACAAGCCGACCGGATGGGCTAAACGAATCGTTCACGGCAATCGATCCTCCCCCGCTGCAGTCTCGGACGACGCATCGCGGCCGCCTATCGAGGCGCCCAGGGACGCAAGCTTCGAACACACGTCTTCGTGGCCGCGAGTGATGTGTTCCACGCCTGAGATGATGGTCTCCCCCTCGGCCGCCAGGCCCGCCAGCACCAGAGCCGCTCCGGCCCGAAGATCCGTGGCGCGCACGCGTGCGCCTGTAAGACGCGGGACTCCTTCAACTATCAGGCTCCGTCCTTCCAATCGCATGTCGGCGCCCATCCGCTTGAGCTCGTCCACGTGCAGGAAGCGGTTTTCAAAGACTGACTCGGTAACGACACTCACGCCGGCCGCACACGCCAAAACCGCGCTGAGCTGCGGCTGCATATCGGTGGGGAATCCAGGGTAGGGCAATGTTTTGGTGTCGCACGCCCGGACAGGCGATCTCATGGACACGTCCACATAGTCGGCCCCCACCTCTATCTCCGCCCCAAGCTCGCCGAATTTGGAGAGCGTCGATTCCAGGTGCGTAGGTATCACATCGGTCACTCTCACGTTTCCGCAGGTGATGATGCCCGCCGCCAGCAATGTGGCGGCTTCTATGCGATCCGGTATCACACTATAGGTTACAGGCGACAGAGGGCCGCCGCCCTCTATACGTATCACGTCGGTGCCGGCGCCCCTTATGCTAGCGCCCATAAGGGCCAGGAAATTCGCGAGATCCACCACCTCGGGTTCTCTGGCGGCGTTCTCGATAATGCTTGTCCCATGCGCAAGGCACGCAGCCATCATGATGTTCTCAGTCGCGCCCACACTCGGAAAATCCAGGTACACCCGAGCGCCCACAAGGCTCCTGCCGCGAGCCGTAACATACCCGTGCTCGACTTCCACATCAGCCCCCAGAGCGCGAAGGCCTTTGACATGCAGGTCCATGGGACGTGATCCGATCTGATCGCCTCCGGGCAGGGCCACGCGAGCGTGCCCGTTGCGTGCAAGCAACGGACCTAGGAGCAGGCTGGAGGCCCTGAGCATCTTGCACAGCTCATACGGGGGCTCACTGTGGACCACACGCCGAGAACGTACGCGCAGAGCCCGGGGGCCCGCACGCTTCACACTCACGCCGATTTCCTGCAGCGTGTGCGCCATGACGCCCACATCGCCAATATCGGGCACGTTCTCGATAAGAGTCTCGCCCTCTGCGAGAAGGGCGCCCGCCATGACGGCAAGCGTCGCGTTCTTGCTCCCACTGGCAATAACGCTCCCCGAAAGGCGCCTTCCGCCGGCAACAACCAGTTCCACCCGATCTGACCTCCACGGCGCGCCGGATCCAGGCTTGGCTACTCTGCGCGCCCAAAGGCACGTATTCTTCATACAGCCCCGTTTATCCTTTCGATGGGTTTAGGACCGGAAATGCACTATTGACAAGTTGCGCACAAGTGGCTCTTCGATGTCTATATGCCCTGCTATACTCTGGATTGGCTTCCCCTCGACCAGGAGTTTCACTCGCTTAACATAGGCAAACTCGGTCAGGGTATTCACTATCGAATATACAGTCATCTCCTCCGCGCGACTACCGCCCCAATGGTTCGACACGAACTCCACGCTCAAGTTGACTGAAGCCACGTCGCCCGCAAGTCTCACCCATCGCAACACAGTGCCCCGGGGAATCGTAGGCTGGAGTATGCTGTCCTTACCCGGACCCGCTATGAGGCTATGCATGACCGCCGTAAGCGCATCCGCCGCGTCCATCGCGGCAAGACCCGGCACTTCTCGCACCTCGGGCATGAGCGAATCGTCGAAGTTAGTCGGCCCGCCGAAGTAAAGCACCGCCGAATCGGCAGTGAGCTGAGCGGTGGCGACCTTCCGCACGGCGCCCCAGTCCGAGTCGGCAGAATCGGCTGGTTTGAGCTGATTCCGCCCCGCCGCGTCCACAAGGTAGTCGATAATACCATGGTATATGGCCTCAGCTACTCGCACTCTGTATGCCGAGTCCGAGAGCAGCCTTTCTTCCCGCGGATTCGAAAGGAAACCCACCTCCACAAGGGCAGACGGCGCCTTCACCCTCCGAAGCAGGTATATGTCGGCCGGACGCGCTTTCCTGGTGTTCGGGCCGAGACGCTGAATAAGCTGGGCCTGGATATGCACAGCCAGCGCCCTACCCTCGTCGGAGACCGGGTTGTAGAAGACCTGAGCCCCCGACCACTGCGGTTCAGGGAAGCTGTTGGAATGTATCGTCACGAAAATGTCAGGCGAGCTGGCGTTCACCAGCGTTGCGCGGCGCTCCAGCTCGGCTCGCTTGCGCGAACCGGTGATATCTTCCCCGGCGTCAATCAGGTCATGGTCGGCCTCTCGCGTCATGACTGTGTACACCGCAGCGCGGCCCAGCAGCGCCCGAAGTTCCAGCGCGATGTGGAGGTTGATGTGCTTCTCGCGGATTCCGCTCTTACCCTTAGCTCCGGAGTCGGGACCGCCGTGCCCGGCATCTATAGCCACGGTGCGTCCTGATACGATATCCCGTACAGGCGCGACGACAGTCACTGCGTAAGTCGCAAGCAAGTACAGAACGACACCTGCGGCAACCACGGCGGCCATGAGCGCGCAGGTCCTCTCAGAGATGAGTACAATGATCCGCGGTCTCACGAGGCAAACCTCCCGAGGCCAAAGCTCGCGCCACTCGCGGCCTCAGCCATCTAGAGGATATGCCCCGGACCAGCCCGCGATGACCATGATGCTCAGAGGCTCAACGCGTCGCCCGGATCACACGGTATCCCCCGCCGATTTCCGGTTCGTCGCTATTTCCGAAAGTAGCGTGGATGAACTCCCGCAAAGAGCCTGCGCCCTGCTTCGTCCTTGCCACTGCGTAGAACCGCCCGCCCGGATTCAGGTGGTCGCGGGCTTCTTCAACGAGCCTGTAGACGACGGCTTTGCCCGCCCTAATCGGCGGATTGGTGGCGATGACGTCGAACTTTTGGCCGCCGACCGCTGCAAGGCCGTCTCCACACAGTACCGCCGCATTTCGAACGCCGTTAGCTTGCGCATTGGCGCGCGCCAGTTCGCAGGCGCGCTCGTTCACATCAACCATCCAGACCTCACTGCGCGGACATGACACGGCCACCGAGATGCCTACAGGGCCCCAACCGCATCCCAGGTCCAGAAAGGACTCACCGTCATCCAGCGTGACAGCTTTGATCAGTTCTCGCGTGCCGCGGTCCACGCGACCTTTGGAAAACACGCCTGCATCTGTCTCGAAGACCAGTTCGCGCCCATCCCGCATTCGGTAACGCACCGTTCGGCGCTCATGGGCAGATGTGGGAGAGGGTGTGAAATACTGCTCGGCCAGCGCGCACACCTCCAAGTCAGTTCAAGTGCTTCTGCATGGTCCAGCCGAGTAATTCCACACCCCTGCCACGCCATCCTCCAAGCTCTGTCGGTTCGGCCTGGCTCTACATCGTCAGGCTGCCCTCTGATGTCTTGATCAGCTGAAGGACCTTCTCCTCCTCGCCGCTTACGGCGTTGACGTATACAAAGAAGTCTTCCCCGAAGGAAGTGCCGCGGAACTCCCAGCAGAATGCCTCGGGAGTATCGACAGTCTCCATAGGGATCACCGCGAGACGCGGCGGCGCGCTAACTGTGAGCGCCGGGCTCAGGAGCTCCTTCGCCTCATCCGCTTCTATCGCAGGCTTGGGCAGCTTTCGCGCGTGGTGCGACGTTAGGAACCCCAGCGCGTCGTAGGAGAGTATGTCTCCGTTGTCCAGCGCGACTTTGACCTTCACCATATCGGGGTAAACATACGCCCCGTTCTGAACGAACACGAAGGGAATGACGGCAACGTCGCCGACCTCCGACGCGAACGTCGGCTTCATACTGGTGATGCCGACCTTCGACAGGAAGTCGCTGGCTCGGGTCACCGCAGCGTCAAGACCGATCTTCTTCGGATCGATGTCTCTCGATATGTTCATGAGCACTATATGCCCGCCAACCTTGGTCACATCAACCACTGCATCAGGCTTGCCGCTCTTTGCGGGCGCGTCGAGGCTTACGCGATACGCAGGTATCTTGCTGTCGACCTCGCCCTGTATCTTGCCTGTATGGGCCGAGGCATCGAACGGGACGAACTTGCGGGCTATCTCGATTGCCTGCGTGGCATCGATAGCGGTCCCTGTGACTCCAACAGGCTCTCTTTTCTCGATATGATCCGAGAACGGACCGTCATATATCAGTGTAGGGAAATGCTGCACCGACTCGTCCACTTTGGTGAAGCCGTCGGTGACTGCCTCAGGCGTCGACTCGGAACCGGGCTTGGCCGGGACTTCCTTCTTCGCCTGCTCTGCCACACGGACCCAGTTGATTCGGCCGGCCGAAGCTTCAGCTTCCATGCTCGCAAGTCCCTCGGCCAAGTCTTCCGACTGCTCTTTCATCTTGACGAGTCTATCCCAGTCATCATCGCTCATCATCTGTTGATTGGCCACCTTGCGCGCCGTTACGAAGGCGAAATCGCCCACCTGCGTAAGGAAGGCCGATGTTCTGGCCAACACCTTGTGCGTCACCGGCAGGCTGTTCAGATTGGCCTGTGCGTTGCTGGCCTCGCGCCACACGTCCGACAAAGCGCCGACTCTGAGGCGCGGTGAACCCGAAACTAGGCTCTTTGACAGCGCCACGCGCACATTGTCAACGTTGCCCAGAAGATCGAAGAAGGAGTTGAAATATTGGTTTCCTACAGCGACCTCCAACCGCCGCCTGGCAGTCCACTGGGCATAGCCAAAGACTAGACTTGCGATGAGCAGTATCACAAGGAGCGCCGCCGGCCAGTTAGCTGCGGTTCGCCCCGCTGCCGCCATGCCGCCTCCGGTCTCACCGAGCCCCTGGCCTCCGCCCTCGCCCCGAGCGCCTACATTGTCCCCTGCGTTACTGACCTCGTCTGCCATGTACGACAAATGCCCCCTTTACCGAGCGAATACGTGCTTGCCTATGCGCACAGCTATGCTCCTGCTCCATATCCACCCCGATACCGGCTTAGAAGGGTTCCAGAAGAACAGACAACCGTATGTCGGATCATATCCATTGAGCGCATCTCGGGCGGCCGACACCGCCTGGCGACTTGGGCTTCTTTGCCATATCAGCCCGTTGGACACGGACTCGAATGCGCCCGGCTGGAAGATCACTCCCGACATAGTGTTTGGGAACTTCGAGTCCTTGACCCTGTTGAGCATCACCGACGCGACCGCCACCATCCCTTGGTATGGCTCGCCTTCGGCTTCAGCGCCCACCAGACGAGCGAGAAGGTTGGTATCGCCTGCCCGCCCTTGGGCATCGCTGCGCATCGCCAGGGCGACTCCGATCGCAGCAGTCACGATTAGCACCATTGAAACCGCTATCAACTTCCGCTTCATTGCCCAGCTCATCAAGTCTCCTCCTAGCGGGAAACCGTCTATCGCGCGAACACATGCTTTCCGATCTGCGTCACTATCCTTCTAGTCCAGATCCACCCCGACACGGGCTTATACGGATTCCAGAAGAAGATCGATCCATAGGTAGGATCGAACCCGTTCACCGCGTCTCGTGCCGCGGCGTACGCAGTCGCGTCAGGCGTTCTTCGCCAGTAAAGCCCGTTGGAGACCGACTCAAGCGCGTGCGGCTGGAATATCACGCCCGAGAGCGTGCGCGGGAAGCGCGGGTTCTTCAGCCTGTTCATCATGACTGCCGCTACGGCCACCTGGCCTCGGTAGGGCTCACCATGTGATTCGGCGGCAACTGCACGCGCCAGGAGATGCACCGTGGCCGATCTGGACGGTGCCGCGTACGCAGTCGCAGGCGCTCTGGCCGCGGCCGCCACTGTGTAGCCGAATCCCAATGCCCGCCAGGTCTGGGCACCCACAAGGCCGTCGACGCGCAGACCGTTTCGTCGTTGAAAGGCTACTACTGCCCGGTAGGTCCGGGCGCCGTATATCCCGTCCACATACCCACGGTAGTAGCCCCATTCGGAAAGCTTCCACTGGACGAGCCGGACAGATCGTCCCGTTGTGCCCCAGTACAGTGTAGGCCTCACCTCAGCCGAAACCACCGTGGGCGCCAACAGCACCACCACCGCTGCGAGGGCGAGCGAGAAGGCCAAACCCAGAATCCGCTTTTGCAGGTTCATGATACAGATGCACCCCTGTCTGGTTGGATGACGCACTGTGCTGCCACTATTCTCCCTTGGATGTGCGTCGCGTATTCGCCCTTGGACAGGGAGTACACCCACCTGCAGGAACTCGCGCGAGGCCGCGATAGCGCGAGAATCGAAGACATGCGGAGCCTACGCGCCGCAAGTCGCCATTCGAGCTTCAAGGCACTCAGTGTGGGTTCTTCCGGGCATCGACTACCAAGGCATATGGAGCTATTATCAGCTTAAATCGGGCGCCAAGCCCCAAAATCGCACGGGGAGCTGTTTGCGAAGATGATTAGCTCCGTAGGGATTACTTTCAACCTGAAGAAGGACTTCCCCGCCCGAGACGGGGAAGACAGCCACCCTCCAGACCTGGCGGCAGAGTGCGAAGAGGAAGAGACCGTCGACATGCTGGCATCCTCCCTGGCACGGCTCGCGCAGAAGGTCTTGCTGTTCCCCCACAACCCCAACATGCTTGATAAGTTGGACCAGTCCCGCCCCGATCTGGTATTCAACATCGCCGAAGGCTGGTTCGGGCGCAACCGCGAGTCTCTCATACCCGCCCTCTTGGAGCTTCTCCACATCCCGTTCACAGGATCGGATGCTCTGTCATTGGGCATCGCGCTCGACAAGGCCATGGCCAAGAGAGTGGTGTCGACCGCAGGCATCAGGACCCCCCGCTGGCGCAAGGTCAACTCCGCCCGGGAAGCGGCTCAGGTGGATCTGGGGTTTCCGGTCTTTGTGAAACCCAACTTCGAGGGTTCAAGCAAGGGAATCCGCAACTCCTCCAGGGTCAACAACCACGAGGAACTCGCGGAGAAGGTTCAGTGGATACTAGCGACCTACGGCCAGCCGGCGCTGGTCGAAGAGTTTCTTCCAGGGCGGGAGTTCACTGTCGGAATCATCGGAAACGGGCGACCGCATGTGTTGC
>JAGVTS010000035.1 GCA_019136685.1 Bacillota bacterium
GTCGGAAATGGCCGTCACTTCCGGAAGCCTCTTCAGCGCCTTCCACGGCGGCGGCTTTACGTCTGGCAGTGCAGTCGATTCCTCCTCCACGTACACCTGCGCTTGAGCAAGCCCGGTGAGTGAGAATGCGCCCAACGTCCGCGCGGCCTGCACTCTGTAGTTGAGCACATTTTGCGTTACGTCCTCGCCCTTCACCTGGCGCCGGTAGCTAGCGTCCGATGTGAGCTTGATCTCCAGCGGCAGGGTGGACGAGTGACGGAAGGACAACGACAGAGCCTCTGTATTCTGAGCAGACTCGACGTCGCGACGGGTGTAGGCGAAAGACGTGTTGGCGCCTTCAACGCGCCTATCCAGATTGAGTGTGTACGTCCGTTCGATCGTGGGCGAACTCACGCCGCCCAGACCCAAGTAGTCGCGATACTTGTAGCCGGCCATGGCCTTGATACTAGCCGGAAGATCCACAGAATGAGAAAGCTCGAGAGTAGTATCTCCATTGCCGCTGGCCTTGTTCCACAGTTCGTATACGTACGCGGTGAAGACTCCGGCCGCTCCCAGCTTCAGCTGGTTTCGCAAGCCGGCGGCCGGCCCTAGCAGCTGGTAGTAGTCGGCGTGAAACGACCCCGATGAGATCTCGCTGAGCCTGTAGTTGTACTGACCCTTCACGTACCAGCCTTCCACGGCGCCGTATCCGATCTTGGGCAACTCCAGGCGCTCATCTTCCTTGAGAGGGATCGTCAGCCGCGGGAGCGACACCAGTTTCACGTTCCCTTCGTAGTAAGAAACCGACCGCAGCACAATTCGGTCATCCACGTATACCTCGAGTTCGCGTACTTCGATGCGCCAGTGCGGTTTGTCGAGGTCGCAAGTGGTGACGCTCGCATCGGATAGTCGCAGGTAGTCATCTTTCTTTGTGAGCCCGGCGCCGGACGCGAACAGAAAACCGGTTATCCGATCATCTTTGAGCTTCGCCCATGCGTTTTCAACGACCACGTCGCCCGTAGACATGTCATATGTAGCGACCTCGCCTTTGAGTATCTCGTCGCCGCGCGTCACTGATACAGAACCGGCGATCACAGCTATTTTCGCTCTGGCGTCTATGTTCGCATGATCGCCGCGGATCACTGTGTCCTTGTAAGTGATCTCAACCTCTCCCCACAGCTCCCATTCATTGCGTGCCCCATCGAACACCATTTGCTGTGCGGATGCGCGGACGGGAACGGTCGCAGCGGACGCCGGGATTCCTCCGAGCAGTAACAGTGATAGAACAAGCGTAGCCGCAAAAACGCATACGACTAGGAACAGTCGCGGCGCCCGACCTCTGCCGGAGCCTGAGCCTGGACCGGCTGCCCAACGCCTGCTAAACATGCGCGGCCGATCCACGCCCAGCAGCATCATCACACCGGGCAAGAGAAAAGCGACGTTGGGAATCCAGACGGCCGTCACGGGCTGGATCATGCCTTTCATGCCCACAGAACGGGCGACTGCCTGCACGACGAAGTACGCGAAAGACAGCACAGCCGCGGCAACCACGCCAAAATACCCGCCGGCGCGCCTGGGAGATCTTGCGACCAGAGGAGCGCCGATAACCGCGAACACCAGTGCCGCCATGGGCTCCGCCAGCTTCAGGTGGTACTCGACTCTCAAGCCCTCCACGCGAATCCCGCTCTTCTCGAACAGGTCTATGTGAGACTTCAGTTCCTTCCTCGTCATCTCCCGGGGGGTCTTTTGGCTGGAAACAAATGTCTCCATGGTGCTGTCCATGATGATCTCAAGCTTCTCGAAGGCCATGGACATCACCACATGCCCGATGGCGTCCAATTCGTGAATCGCGCCGTCTTGGAGAGTCCACTTGCCCTCGCCGACACTTCCGCGGCGGGCCGTCACTATACGCGGGAAGGATCCATACTCCGTCTCGTACACCATGATCCGTTCCATGGTCCCCAGATCCTTGTTGACTTGGCCCACATAGAACTGGCGGCCGCCCGGCGCGGCGAAGAAGATGTCCTGTTCAACGCTGGGAAGGAAGTCTTTGAGTATGATCTCCCGGACTATCGTCTCCGACTTGTGAGACGCCCACGGGACCACTGTCTCTCCGAGCCAGAACCCTCCGGCGCCAGTAGCGGCCCCCATCAAGATCAGGGGAAGGACAATCCGGGTGAAAGGGACTCCTGCAGCACGAATAGTGGAAAGCTCGGAATCGCGGGCTAGACGCCCCAGGCTTATCAGCACTGCAAACAAGACGGCTACGGGAAGCACCTGAACCACGATTCCGGGGAGGCTGTACAGCAGCATACGAACGACAGCAAGCACTGGCACATTCTTCTGGACAATGAAGTCTACCAACATGAATAGCTGCCCGCTGAGCACTATTATCACGAAAGCCGAAATGGACAGGATAAAGGGACCCATGAACTCACGAACCACATACCTGTCAAGAATCCTCATGGGCCGATACCTCTCAATAGCGGGGAGACGCACCTTGCATCTCCCCGCATGCCGCATCACTCTGCATCACGGCGGCTCTACCCCGGCAGCACACCGCGGCACTGCCCTACTTGGCTCCGCCCTTCTTCAGCACTGCCTCAGTCATGTCCACCGCGCCAAGGTGCACAACGCTGCTATCGATGACTACCGTAACGCCCTTTTCCTTAGCTACGGCAGCTATGGCGCCCTCCAGCGCCTTCTGTGCCGGATCC
>JAGVTS010000162.1 GCA_019136685.1 Bacillota bacterium
AGCGCCGTCAGGCCCAACATCGATTCTATCCACCCTCCCGCACACGCGCAGGCCGCCGATGCCGCCGGCCTCGTCCTCCGCGTCGCCTGGCGCGGCGGCCCGATCGTGGCCCGAACCGTCGCCGGACAAGACGAGGTACTCCCGCACTGAACTCGGCGCTGCCTCCGGCCGGAGCGCGAGGCCGAAACTCCACTCAAGGTGGGCCGGGCTCCAGAACCCGTCGGTCTTGCACGCCAGCTCTACCTGCGCGTCAAGCGTCTGAATCGCCTGGGCGACTATGGAGCTTCGGTATGCCTCCCATGCCTGCCCAGACATACTTATGGCCTCGATGTCGATCTTGTCCAGCTCCTCCTGGGCAATGCTCGCCATCTCAGAATAGTAGTCGTCTATCTTGGACGGGACGAGACACGACCCGAGGCGCCTTTCGAAGAACCGTCGCAGGATGTCGTGGAGAACACCGCCGCGCGTAAGCGGCGTAGGCTCCTCGGGCGCCTCCTCAACCGCGTCCAGCCGCAGCACGCGCGAACAGAAGAAAGCGAACGGGCATCTCAGGTAGTCGTCGAAGTGCCCGGCCGACCACACCGCGCCGCGGAGCATCTTCGTCCTTAGGCTCTTCACCAGGTCGGGGGCGCCGACCGCCCCGCTGTACACCGAGAATCCGGGGCCCAGGCCTTGAGCGGACCTATCCTTCCACCACGACGCAACCTCCCACATGTCCGGTCGCTGCCTGGTCCATTCCCGGACCTCGGGCATGAGCTGACCCGCCTGCTCATGCGCCCGCGCGAGTGCGAGGGCGCAGAGCGTAAGCTCCCTGGGGCTTGCCGCCATGTCCAGCCTGCGCGGAAATACGTCGCTCGGAGATACTGACACGGTTATCCGCCGTTCATCCTCAGGCGCAAGGCCCATGGAGTCCAGGAGCTCATCTACGAGAAAGGATCGCCTTACCGACGAGCCGTCGGTCGCGCTGGACGGGTACGTTATGTACAGCCTCCTACTTGCCGCGCCCACAGCCGAACTGAAGATGAACCGTTCCATGGCTGCGTGCTCCCCCGGCAACATGACGCCGATGCCCGAGCGAGCCAGCCGTTCCAAGTCGTCTTCCTTGAACACCCACGGGCGCCTCATTCTCCGCGGAAACGTGCCCTCCGCCATCCCGCTCAGGAACAACACCGGCCATCCCGACTCCGCGCCTCTTGCCGGCCCGACAACCTTGACGCCGGCAGGGTCCGGGCGCTCCAGCGGAAACGAGCGCCGCCTGATCGCAGAACCCAGGATGCGGGCGAATTCGGCCCAACTGCCATCGCCGCCTGCTTCCCCGTCGCCGGCGGAGCGGGCGATCTCGTCCAGGAGCGAGTTGAACGCTTTCCACGCCGCCCATGCCTCGACGGCCCAATCGCGGTTGTCGGATGCCATGATGGATCCCGGCATCCCGACCGTCGCAAGCAGCGCGCGGAACTCGCACACACGATCGGCAAGTCCTCCCGATTTCCCGAACCCTCCGCTCCAGGCCTCGGCCAGCGTCTCGACGAGCGTGAGCGCATCGCCGCACTCATCGATCCCCCGAAGACGCGCCTTCCATCGCCCGGCAGTAAGCTCGAGCCCCTTCACCCCGATTGCCCGAGCCGCCTGCGCGGCGCAGGCCGGCCCATGTCCTATGTATGGACTGGCAAGCAGCCTCGCGAGGTCAAATCCATTGTGGCGCGACGCCGTGGCGTCTGCCAAAGCTACGCAGTCGAGAACCAGCATCGATGATGACAGCAGACGTTTCCTCGGCGCAGCGCACGCCACGCCGAACTCATCGAACGCCTCCAGGAGCGCCGGAATGAACTCCGCCGAGTCGGCGCTGGCAATACAGATCTCCCACGGCCTGCATCCCTCTTCCACTATCAGCCGTTTGACCTCGCGGGCTACCTCGCGTGCCTCGGCCGCCGGGCCGGGCGCGGTCATGATTGAAAGCCGGGGCCCCGAAGGCTCGCCGCGGCGGCTCACCTCGACAGTGGCAGGCTCCACCATACGCCTGACCCTTTCGACGACGAAATCCGCATCGTCGCACTGAGCGCAGGCAAGGCCAACGAATGTCGCCGGCACAAGGCGGGCTACGGCGGATATCAGGGCGGCCTCGGCGGGCGTAGTATCAAAGAACTGATCGAACCAGACCCTCTCTAGGTCGCCGAGCGCCTGCCTGCCATGTGTTCCGAGCGCCCGGGCGGCATCAGCGTACAAGTCCTCGCCGTCGGCCAGGCCATGCGCTTCCAGGAAGTCTTCGTAATCGCGCCAGACGGCCAGAAAGTCGGCGTGGACTCCCGCCGGCGCACTTCCGCCCGTCAGTGCCTGCTCTGCCTGATCGGGAGTGGCCGCAGCCTGTTTCATCTCGGTAATCGCGCCGGCGAACGCGCGCACGACCCCTGGCCGGTCCGCAGAGTGGCCTAGGGCGGCAAGCTGCCCCGAGCCGGCTCGCTCCTTAAGCAGACGACCTATGGCGATCTCACGCTCCAGTTCGCCGATGGGCCTAGATCTTGGCCGTCCTCCTGCCCTCCGCAGAATGGCCGCCGCATATTGGTCAAATGTGTAGATTGGAATAACGAGGGCGGCGCCGGACTCCGTCATCGACAGAACCTCGCGCCGCGCCCTCACGGCCATATCAGCGGACCGCACCACCAGCGCCACCTGCTCAGGCCTGTGGCTGCCGACAGCTTGCGCAATGCTCGCAACAACCGATGAGTGCGCCATGAGGTCAACACACCACCCAAAGCTCCATTCGGGCGCCTGGGCGCCCGGCTATATCTTTCACCTTTTGGGGTGTCTATCCCTTCCGAATGATTGGAATTGAGTCCTTGACATATACAGTGAAACTATATATGCTGACGATATATAGTGCTGCTATATGGTTGAAGTTCATGCAGGAGATGACATCCACCATGAAGAGAGACAAGAACCTGCCCCTTACAGAGACTGTCTATTACATTCTCTTGGCCTTGCTCAAGCCTGCCCACGGCTATCTCATCATGGAAAAGGTAGAAGAACTCAGTGACGGTCAGGTACGAATGGCGGCAGGAACTCTCTATGGCGCCCTTGAGACTCTGCTTAGGCGAAACTTCATCAAATCCGTACAAACCGATGATAGTCGGCGCAAAGTCTATGTGATTACTGATGAAGGAAAGAGAATTCTATGTTTGGACTGCCAACGGATGTCTCACATGATACACGTCACGCCGAGGGAGGGATTACAGTGAGAAAATGCAGATTCTCTCTTGATCTTGAGCACGAAGAGAAATGGCTTACTGAAATGGCAAAGCAAGGTCTGAGCCTTAGCCGCAAAACGGTCTTCGGATACGAGTTCTGGCAAATCCCTCCGCAAGATACTGTAATCAGAATCGATTACAGGCATTTCAATAGACCTGCTGACTTTGAAGACTATCGAATGCTTTTCAAAGACAGTGGATGGGAACACATTGCAGGAACCGAGTCCTCTGGCACTCAGTATTTCAAGAAAACAGACAAAGAAG
Organism: Bacillota bacterium; assembly: GCA_019136685.1. Lineage (GTDB taxonomy): Bacteria > Bacillota > DTU025 > DTU025 > DTU025 > UBA5389. The sequence goes on from JAGVTS010000162.1 coordinate 3,507, forward strand.
GGGAAACTCAAATATTCTCAGATACTGCTTCCAAGGCTGCCCGATATAGAAGGCTCTCTAGCCTTTGGCTATCACTGGCTTTAGCTCATCTGCCGATATTGATCTCACTGATCTATTCCGGCACTGTTGACCCCTTGGCATTTCTCAAGCCTAGACTGTTGTACTATACACCCGGATTGTGGGACATGACGGGAGGGTCCTTCCTGGATGCATTCCTCTTTGAGACGCCTTTTGCAATAATGAGAGGTGTTTCCTGGCTGTTATTGCCCGTTTTGGTCTGTCTGTGTATCGCTTGTGCAGCTAGGTCAGAAATGCAGTATCGCAAAATCAAGCACGGACGGAAAGGAGGATTCTAGATGAGTCGGGGTGTAATGATTGCGGTACTCTTTGTCCTCGCGGTTGCCATATGGGCTGCCATCAAGAAGGGCAAGTCATAACTGTCAGTGTCGTAGCTTGGCAAGCGTCAAATGGCCCCCACGTGGCAGTCTGCGCCCTGAAGAGCGTAGGCCCGGCCGGCGGGCTGACGTCCGCGACTGCCCCCACGCGACAGTACGGTGGAGGCTCTGTCACGACTGTGCTGTTATCGACCTGTCCTGCAGGCGTTCGGCAGGGATGGAGAGAACGGCAGCGACTCGTCGACGGCAGCCCGATCCTTGATGTCGATGTTCGGCATTCTCTCGAATTGACGCTTGCCAAGGAATACTGGTATACGCGGATAATCGGTGATAGTATTGACTCATCAAAGATCGCTGGAGGAACCATCGCATGCAGATAGTCACAGACCACGGAGCAGACATCAGCGCCGAACAGCGAGAAGGTCTCGATATTCACTATGTTCCTCTCACGATTACGCTCGGAGGACGAGTGTACCGAGGCGGTGTGGATATCAGTGTCCAGGAATTCTATGAGCTTCTCGATCGCACCGGAGAGATGCCCAGTACATCGCAGCCGTCTCCCGGAGACTTCGCCGAGCTATATCGAAATCTGGCCCGCACGGACCCGGACATCTTGTCAGTCCACATATCCTCAGGGCTAAGCGGCACGGTGAACACCGCTCGCATGGGAGCGAGCATGGTCCCTGAAGCAAATGTTACCATATACGATACGAAGACCCTGTCCGGGGCGCAGGGATGGCACGTAGAGGCCGCCGCGCGCGCCGCTAAGGCTGGGTGGAGTATTGACCGAATCGTCGCGATGCTGCAACGGATGACCGCTGCCACCGATACACTGTACACACTGTCTACCCTGAAGTATCTCATACACGGCGGACGTATCAGCCACTTGAAAGGGCTAGTCGCGTCGATACTCAACATCAAGCCCATAATCGGAGTGGAGAAGGTCGGAGGCACCTATGTCACTCGCGGCCAAACCCGCACGCTGGACCGCGCCATTGACGCTATTGTGAACATGGTGGCATCGGTCTACCCGGCCAACACCGTAATGAGAGTGCAGGTGCTGCATGGGCTGTGCCCTGAAGGCGCGGCGCGATTGCGCGCAGGCCTCGACCGCATATTCCAATGCCGCTGGCTGCCTGTGGGTCCGATCGCTCCGGTACTGGGCGCGCACACCGGCCCGGGCCTTGTTGGCGTTGTTTTCGCGCCCGAGGCGCAGCTTCCCCAGTTCTAGCAGCCTAGCGATTGACGCCTAGCATGAACCTGACCATATTGGCGGCAAGCGCCCGCGCCGAGTCTTCCTGCAGGGTGTCCCAGCTCAGCAGGTCTGCGCCGACGTACATGACGGGCCCGTTCAGCACGATGGCGGCATTCAAGGGCAACGCCCTGGACGGCGCCCCGCTCTGGCTAGACCACTGGCCCAACACGATCGAGCCCGGCCAGGGTTTTACGACCATACCTTCGGGCACGCGCAACCTCACCGCGGTATCGACACCTTCCCAGATCGCACCGGCTACAGCCTCTGCGCCATCCCCCGCGTCCACCTCCCCCTTACCTATCGGCGCAATCGCGTCGTGCATCGGCGATACACCGGTCCACCCCGCCAACCCCGCGCCGAACAGATCAGCCAGGCCAAACCCGTATTCGCCCGCAATAGCCTCCGTTTCAGTCTTGAGAGAAGTCTGATACGTGGCGAGCACCCTGCCTCCGGCTGCCACAAAGTCCCTTACCGTCCGCATTTGGCGCTCCGACATCCCCCTGGCGTTGGAAAGCACCAACAGAACCGGCCCTTCAGATACCTCAGCGACCAGGCCGTCAAGCTCGTCTGCAGAGACCAGCACGCACTCGGGTCCGTCAGGCTCAATGCCGGCTACCATCTCCAGGATCATGTCAAGGTCGTCTTCATAGTACCAGCCCATGTCCTCGTACCATGCCTTCACGTCCTGGCTCTGCATCACCGCAACCAGCGGCCCGCAACTATCTGGCGAAGTCGATAGCGGGCGAACCGGGCCTGGAACGCATGAACCGGAAGTCCCACGAGTCGCATCGGCTGCGGTCACTGCCGGCAGGACTTGTCCTGCCTGTTTGCGGGGCAGTTCCAGGGTAGCCACGTACGGCAGGTGGTCGGAGGCCGGGCTCCTGGGCACGCGGGCTGCGCCGATCTCGCCAACGACTCCGATATCGTGAGAAGCAAATATGTAGTCGATCCGGGCGCTGGGATCGAACACGCCTATTGTATAGCCCCCCTTGAGGTAGTCGCGCTCAAAGGGCCCCTGCGCCGCCAGCCACCTGCTGTCTACCAGAACTCGGTGCAGAGCGTACGTATCGTTATGCTCGCGCAACATCAAGGCTGTCTCGGGCGCATGGGTAGGCGTTGCGTTGAAGTCGCCCATGATGATTCGCGGCGTGGGCGTCCTCGAAGCGATACCAGCCAACGCCTCAGCCTGCACCGCCCGGGATCCCGAGTCCGCGACTTCCAGGTGAGTGACGAATACGGTTACAACCGTCCCACCCACATCCAGCTGTGCTTCCAGAGCCGCTCGCGGTTGCGCGCGGTTGGGATTGGGTAGCTGATGGGTGCGATGCGACAGTATGGGAAAGCGGCTGATGAGAGCGTTGCAGAAGAAGCCCGTGCTGCGGGGGAATACGGGGCCGTAGACATGGTAGAAACCGAGCTTGTCGGCGATCAGCTTCGCCTGATCATCGAAGTTGACCTTTTGGGTTTTTTGCTCAACCTCGCAAAGACCTATGACATCGGCCTGCTCTGCACGGATCAGATCAGCTATGCGGTCCAGACTATAGACAGAGTCCACACCTAACCCCGCATGGATGTTGTAGGTCATAACTGTGATGCGCCGACGCGGCTCGGGGCTACCGGTCGTAGGCTGCTCCGCCTGGGCATCCGCACACGTCCACAAGCCGCAAAGCATCAGCGCAACCCCAGCAACAGCCAATACCCGTGCAGCCCGGCGCATTGGTTCTGAGAACAAACGCATGATCGGCGCCTCCCGAGTATCGTCTCCTGATTGCCATTTCCTGACCTGACTGTCTCGCCACAGGCATGATATAATATGGAAAACCCCTGAGAGGTGGTCGCCGTGAACCCGACTCTGTTCAAAGCTGTGGCGGTATCACGAGAGCTGAACCTCACCACCATCGCTTCACAGTTCGGCATCGAGCGTCCGTTTTCCTGGGAAGATACCCTGGCGCTCTCGGAGAGTCATCTGGAGGGTATCCTGCCCCAGCCTGCCGGCAAGGGAGTGTACCTGTTCTCCTTCGGGACATTGGTCTTCGTCAACTGCGCCGATAGCGACATGATGGATGTCATAGCCTACCTAAAGAAGCTCGACCGCAATCTTGCCGAGTTCACCCGAGTGGAGTATGTAGACGACTACAAGCTGACTGTGTCCGGCGGCGAGCCCTCGGTCACCTACGACGAGCTGATAGCCCCCGAGATGAAAGACTACTATCGTGAGCTAGTCGCAGTCATACTAGCCAAATCCACTGCAATGGAGCGTATAGAAGACGAGATCAGCAGGTTGTTCGACGATGTCGAGCAGTTCATCACCCAGCTCAAGAGAGGTACACTCTCAATCAGCGACGAGCGTCTGGCTAGGCTGTCGGGGCGGATTCTGAGCTATCGTTACAGCAGCATTTCATACATCATGATACTGGAAAAGCCGGACATTGTCTGGCGCAGCCAGGAAGCGCAGGAGCTCTATTCGGACCTAGAGCGCCTGTTCGAGCTGCCGGACCGTTACGAAAAGATCTCTCACAAGACTCAGACGCTGCTCGACATGACCCAAGTGTTTGCAGACCTGTACCACGCCAAGCGAGGCACTCGCCTCGAAGTGGCTGTCATACTGCTGATCGCCTTCGAGATCATTCTCAGTCTGGTGGAGCGGTTTTGGCCGTTCGGATAAAAGCCAGGACCAACCTGACTACCTCGGCCACCCTGCCCGGGTCAACCCCATCGGCAGCGTCTCCCGGGCCGTGGTAACCGCCGGCGAAGTCTGGCTGAATCAGGTTGACCGCCTCTACCCCAGCGTTTGCGAAGGACGAATGATCCGTGCCGCTGCTCACCGACTTGCGGAACCCTATGCCAAGCTGGGCAGCAACCCCGCACAAATCCCGCGCCATCTGAGTGTCGCGGCCTGCCGCATTCTCGATCTGCAAGAGAACCCCGCGCGGTGATCCCACCGTATCGATGTTAACCATGGTCGCTTCGCTAAGCGGCAAGCATGGTTCCGACACATAATGCCGCGAACCGTACATGAACTGCTCTTCGCCGTTGAAGGCCACGAAGACCACAGTCAGCGGCGGACGAACCGGGCCGGCCGAGAGCGCCCTCGCTATCTCGATCATCGCGGCCACCCCCGACGCGTTGTCCATGGCGCCGGGGTTATAGGTGCCGTCCATGTTGCTGCCCACGTGATCAAGGTGCGCCCCAACGATGATGTGGCGCGCGCCCCCCGGGGCCACTGGGTCACCTGGAAGCACTCCTACCACGTTGGCTGTACGCGCTGGCTCGACGGAATAGTCCATTGACATGCGTATTGTCCCCGAAGGCGAGTCGGGGCCTGCGGCAGAGCAAGCAGCAAGCTCGGCAAAAGTCGGCCTGTCGCAGGTGAACACCATGGGCTCGTTCGACACCGGTTCAGCCGTTGACTGTCTGCCCCCATCGTTCCGATCCGTCGGAAACGAGCCCGGAGCTACGAACGGCACTATCGGGAAGTATCCCCTGCCTGAGGTATCGACTTCTAGGATGACCCCAAGTAGCCGGGCCTGATCCCTGCACGAGGAAGACGTGACGCGTTTCATGATTGCCTCGATCTCGGTGGGATTAGCCGCAAGATGCATCGGGACCAGCAGCACCGCCTCGCCGCGCACTCTGTCGATGTCGTCGACATGCTCCAGAATTACCCCTGGGGCCGTGACCTCGCCGCTGATCCTGCATCCGGGCGCCGTAGTCGGAGAGAACTGTGTAATGAACTTGAACTGCCGTGCAACGCTCCCTGACGCGTCTAGGATCTCAAGCTCGGGCGGGCTGTGCATAAGCCTTGTAGGCTGAACATACGGCTGCAAGTACCCCTCAAGCCCGTCGGGGTTCGCGAGGCCCAGACGTTCGAAGCGGTCAGCCACATACCCAACTGCGGCCCAGTTCCCGTCGGTTCCGGTCAGGCGCCCCGCGTACGCAGGCAAGCTAAGCTCGTGAATGATGCCTGCTATGTTCCCAAGGTCGACCTCGTCCGCTTGTTCTGCCCCAACCGCCCCAATCAGCGCCGCAACTACCAACAACGCGAACACGGCGCCGACCAGCGCACGCCGCCGTTTGGTCCAGTCTCTCCTGCGCACCGCGAACGTCTCCACTCAAGCCACCCCCACTGCTCAACAATGCAACGCCGAGGTTAGGATAATCGTCTTTCTGTATCCGCGTTCAAGATCCATGTTTCGACATCCGCGCCTTTCGGCCTGCAGGCGCTCGGGCTCAGTGACGACTGCCGATCCTATCCCAGAGGGTTGTCGCCTCGGCCAGTTCTGCCATGGCCCCGGCCCGGTCCTGAGCCTTTATGAACCCTTCGGCCCGGGCTATTGCGGCCCTGAGGTCGAGTATGTCATGGAGTTGGGCTGAGAACTGAACTCGCACAGTCACCCTATTGAACGCATCCGCCAGCTTCCCCGCGCCTTCGAGCGCCTCCTGCCACTGCTCGGCCATAACGTGCGTTTCGACCCGCGAAAGCGATGCCGGCACGTCGTCGTCACTCCCAAGCGGATGCTTGAGTACCGCAGCCGACAGCATCACCGCGATGAACAGAGCGATCAGGCCCACCGGCAGCGCAACAAGGAGAATTCGCTTCAGCATGGCTCAGACCTCCAGTCTCAGTAAGGTCCCGGAAAGTCGCCCGTATCCACCGGGCTTTCCACGCGGTCGCGGTATGTGTCTACATACAGATTGCCCGAGGTATCCAGTACGGCGAGGAAGACGTCTCGGGAATCTTGTATCCCTTTCTTTCTGAGTTCAGTGTCCAGCCACGAGCGGTCCCGGTACACCTGCTTCAGGTTCTGGTCGAATATCACGCCGCTGTATATCAGCTCGGTCCCGATGCCCTGGTACTGGGTGGAGATGTTCATGTCGCTCCGCGTTACAGGCTGGAATTGAGTCTTCTTCAGCACCGACAGCGTCCCGTTGGTCTCGAGTATTGCGAACTCCACCTCGCCGATGTCAAACACGTCCTTCACACGCAACTGCTCCATAAGGTCAGACGCACGGTAACGTAGCTTCCTCATGGCGCCTTCCATTATCTTTCCGTTCATTATCACGACCGTGGGTTCGCCGTCGATGTATTTGGACGCAAACCTCCACTTCAGCGTGACCCACTGCATCGTAAGCCCCGCCGCCGTCCACGCAGTCAGCCCAACCCAGTGGGGCCACGCCGTCGATGACAGATCGGTTGTGAGCGCCGCAGCCATGGATCCGATGGTAATGCCGAGAATATAGTCGAAGTACGTCAGTTGACTGAGCTGTTGCTTGCCGAGCATCCGAGTGTAGATCAGCAGAGTGAAGAACCCGATCACAGCCCGAACCATGACCACCAGTGTCTCGCTCAACATCCAGCCCCCGATCCACATGATCTGCATTGCCTGCATTGCTCCTGTGGTTATGTTCTCCGCTACTCCCAGAGAGGATGCGGCAAGAAGGGGGCGTGTTCACATGGAATGGCTCCCAGCTGGCCAGATGAGGAGCGCACGGCGCCAAACCGACTAGAGCCTGGATATTGTCAATTGCCAGCGATGGTTTTCGAGATACCGTCAGTTTTTGAGTACATCGATTTCGTGGGACCGCCGGACCACCCCGGGATCCCGAACATCGGGGGGTATATCGCTGGACTGCAGTCGTCGCCTTTCTAGCCCTCAGTGTATTCCAGGACCGCGTCGAAGCGGTGCTGATTGTGTGACCTGCCTATGGCTTGGCTGCATAACCCTGGTTGCGTAGTTTCGCCAGCTAAAGGACCCTTCAGCTCAAGACGATTCCTGCTTTTTCCATTGTGGCAGGACATGCACCCCTCCGAGTCCCTTATGTACTGTCCCAATTCGCGGTTGATGCCGGGCCAGCTGGCCTTGGGCGGGGCTACCCCGGCCTGGGCAGGGAATAGGCCGCGAGGGCCTCAAAGAAAAGTAGTTTGGCCGCGGCATAGGTGCGCGTGGGGGCCATGGCGGCTATGCGGATGTAACAAGAGAAGTATCGGAGCAGGTGCTTGGTTGCGACGCCTCGGAACGGCTTCAGCCAATAGCGGAAATCGTACACCACGCGTCGGGCGTTCCGCACGTGGTAGAGCGGGCCGGGATCGAGGCGGTCGGCGGAGTTGAAGCGCCCCCTGCGCCTGCCGATCCAGTTGACTCGGCCGGGCCAGTCCATCCGCACGGGAGTTGAAGCGCCCCTTGCGCCTGCCGATCCAGTTGACGCGGCCGGGCCAGTCCATCCGCACGGGAAGCGAGGCGTAGTCCTTGAACGCGCACGGGTCGGCGGTTCCCGACATCATCCCGGAGAGCACGTCGCGCAGGCGGTCTTCGTGAAGCGCTACGCCTGCTCGGGCCGTGCCCGAGCGGTCAACCGCGACTACGAGGGCGGCCTGGCGGCACTTGGGAAAGAGACGCCGGTAGGCGATTGGGTTGCGCCGGATTATGGGATCCATTTCGCTCATGTCCGCCTCTGCGGGCGGTTGCGAACCCTTGAAGGAACGGATCAGGGGCCATTGGGCGACTTCCACGATGCCTTCGCAGACGGTTTGCGAGTCGGCGGAGGCCAGGGCGGCAATGACTCGGTGACGCCAGGCAAAGGCGGTGTTCTTGCATATTCCAAGACTCTTTGCGGTTTCGCGTACGGAGAGGCCTTCCACCATGCACAGGCAGAAGTCGAGCCAAAGGTCTCGGCGGCGTATGCGATGCAGCACGCTGCCGGTAAGGTCGGTGAAGTAGCAGGGGCAGCTCTTGCATTTGTAGCGCTGAACGGCGCCGCGCTTGCCGTAGCGTACCACGTTAGGGCCTCGGCAACGGGGGCAGACGGGGCCATGGGGCATGAGCGCATCGCGGATTTCGCCCACGTACAGCTCCTGCCGGAGGCCACTCGCATGTGGCCAGCCGCGCTCTGCGCTAATTGAGAGCGCGAGCGCGGCGAGCTTCTCTTCAGGCGGCCTCCGGCAGGCGAGGGGCGCCTCGAAATCCGTGTAACGCAGGGATGCTGTCAGCACTGGCATCAACACCTTAATATTACAACTACAGGTATAGACTACCATATGACCTGGAGCTCGTCAACCAGGAAGTGGGACAGTTCATAACGAAGCGAACCGAGGGGGTCGCGAAGACGATAGTGTGGATAGGGCCGCCTAGATGACCAGCGGCATGGGGCATCGCAAGATGGCCCGATTCGGTTAGTCTGGCATTGCGACTGTGGAAGTCGTGACACCCGGAATCCGAGGAGGGCATGTGATGGCTTCGGCGGCGTATGGGATGGCTCGCCCGAATGTGGTAGAATTAGCTTATGAGCTGTTACGTCGGTGTGAGACTAGGGGGAGTTGCGTAATGTCGGATCTTCAGAAGGCGGCGCTTACCGCCGTTCGCGACTTGATGGGAGCAAAGCCCGGGGAGACTCTCCTCGTAGTGATGGATAGCGGCACGCGCAATGTGGGTTGCGCGTTGCACCAGGCCGGTGTGGAACTTGGGTGTGAGGCCATGGTCATCGAGATGATCGAGCGCAAAAGTCACGGTGAGGAACCTCCTGCGCCGGTAGCGGCAATCATGAAGCATGTGGACATTGTGCTCGCCCCAACCAGCAAGTCTATCAGTCACACCAGGGCCAGGGCTGAAGCGTGCGCCGCGGGAGCGCGGTGCGCTACATTGCCCGGCATTACTGAGGATTGCATGGCGAGGGCTCTGGGGGCCGACTATGGCGCAGTGGGCGCACGGTCTAGGAAGTACGCCGACGTGCTCACTCGCGGTACCATTGTCAGGATCACCAACGGAGAAGGTACTGATATCACCATGTCGCTTGCAGGCCGCCTGGGCAACGCCGACGCAGGTGTGTATCATGATCCAGGTGATTTCGGAAATCTGCCCGCTGGCGAGGCTTATATTGCCCCGCTCGAGGGTACGGCTAGCGGCGTGTTCGTAGTTGACGGGGCCATGGTGGGAGTAGATTATCTGGGCGAGCGTATCAAGATACACGTGCGCGATGGCTATGCCACAGAGATTGACGGCGGCGCTGCCGCAGCCGCGCTTCGCGAGATGGTCAGCCCTCTGGGCCGTCCGGCCAGGAACATAGCTGAGCTCGGCATAGGCGCCAATGAGAAGGCCAGGATCACCGGCACGGTCCTCGAGGATGAGAAGGTTATGGGCACCATACACATAGCGCTTGGCGACAACAGTCATATGGGGGGTACAGTAGCTGTGCCCAGTCATCTGGACGGCATTGTGCTCTCTCCCACAGTGGTTGTGGATGGTGTGACGATAATGGAATCAGGGAAGCTTATCCTGTAGACGTTTGCTTTCAGACAGGTGATGACCAGGCTCCGCGCATTTCCATCCGGGATACGTTGACCAGGAGGAGGAGATACGGATGGGAGACAACATCTCGGCGCGCCCATCGAGGGCGCGCGTCGGAAAGCGTGTAGACGGCCGCAGGAAACCGCCTGATTTCGCGGACAGCGACGTTGTCGATGCGATCCTTGTCGAGGTGGAGTGGGAGGACGAGGGGAACTCCGACGCCGCTTTGGACGGATGGTGGTCGGACCGATGGGGCCCGCCTCCACGTGATTCTTCGGGCGATGACTAGAGCGCAGGCCGGCCTGTCGGCAGCTGGGGGGTGGTCGTGTGAGGGAGTTTGTCCATCTACATTTGCATACTCAGTACTCCCTCCTGTGAATGGACGGGGCTGCGAGGACGGACAAGCTGGCGCAACGCTTGCGTGAGTTGGGCATGGGCGCCTGTGCGGTTACCGACCACGGATCGCTGTTCGGAGCGGTCGATTTCTACCGAGCCTGCCATGGGTGTGGGGTCAGGCCGATCATTGGCTGCGAGGTCTACGTAGCCAATCGCACTAGGCACGATCGTACCCCGCGGGTGGACGACGATCCCTACCACCTGGTGCTTCTGGCCGAAAACCAGCAGGGCTACAAGAACCTTCTGAGACTGTCAAGCATCGGCTATACCGAAGGCTTTTACTACAAGCCGCGGGTCGACAAGGAGGTCCTGTCGGCGTACTCCGGGGGGCTCATCGCGCTCTCAGCCTGCCTGTCGGGCGAAGTGTCCACTCACATCGTGCGTGGACAGGCCGAAGCGGCTGAGCGTGCCGCTGCCGAGTATCGCGACATCTTCGGCCCGGACTCATTCTTCCTGGAAGTGCAGGCCAATGGCATGCGTGAGCAGGAGCGCGTGAATCGCGAGATGGCTGCGATGGGCGCCCGGATGGGAATACCCCTTGTGGCCACGAATGATGTGCATTACCTCCGCTGCGAGGATGCCAGGGCCCACGACGTGCTGCTTTGCATACAGACCGGGGCTTCGGTGGATGATCCGGGGCGCATGCGGTTTCCGACAGATCAGTTCTTCTTGAAGTCGCCGGATGAGATGTATCGGGAATTCTCCGAGATACCGGAGGCATGTGAAGAGACAGCGCGGATAGCAGAGCGCTGCAACGTCGAGCTGGATTTCGAGACACTCCACATTCCTGAGTTCGCTCCGCCGGAGGGCGACACCCTCGACAGCTACCTGAGGCGAATGTGCATGGAGGGCGCAGTGCAACGCCTTGGCCTCATATCGGATCCGGCGCGCGCACGCCTCGACTACGAGCTGGACGTCATCGCGCGCATGGGTTACTCAGGCTACTTCCTGATCGTCTGGGATTTCGTAAGATTCGCGAAGAGCCAGGGCATATACGTAGGCCCTGGGCGCGGGTCGGGGCCGGGAAGCCTGGCGGCGTACTGCCTGGGCATCACCGATATTGACCCGCTCCGGTACAATCTGCTGTTCGAGAGGTTTCTCAATCCGGAACGCGTGACTATGCCCGACTTCGACATCGATTTTTGCTGGGAGCGGCGGGGTGAGGTCATCGATTACGTCACGCGCAAATACGGCGCCGACAGAGTCGCACAGATCATCACCTTCGGCACCATGGCCGCGCGCGCCGCTATCAGAGACGTCGGGCGGGCGCTCAAGGTCAGTTACGGCGATGTTGACCGCATAGCCAAGCTGGTGCCGGCCGAGCTCAATGTGACTCTCGACCGAGCCCTCGAGATGTCGCCTGAACTGGCTACAGCTGCGGCTGAGAATGAGCGAATTCGCACGATGGTAGACATTGCCCGCGCACTGGAAGGGATGCCCCGTCACGCGTCGGTTCACGCCGCCGGGGTTGTAATATCGAAGGAACCTTTGACCGAGCATGTACCTCTATATAAATCAGGGGACGGAGTAGTAACCACCCAGTACCCCATGGAAGACCTGGAGCGATTGGGCATCGTAAAGATGGACTTTCTTGGCCTGCGCACACTGACGGTGATTGGTAACACGGTGGAGATTGTGCGCCACACGCGCGGCGAGGAACTGGATATGAACAGCATCTTGTTGGACGATCCGGAAGTGTACGAGATGCTGCGAAGGGCCGATTCGGCCGGAGTGTTCCAGCTGGAGAGCAGCCTCTTTCAGAACCTGCTCCGCGAGGTCAAACCCACACGGTTTGAAGACATCATTGCTCTGATTGCCCTAGGCCGGCCGGGCCCGATGGTGATGACAGGCGATTTCGTGCGGGGCAAGCACGACCAGGCCAGCGTGACGTATCTGCATCCGGCTCTCAAGAGGATCCTGGAACCTACGTACGGGGTGATGCTCTATCAGGAGCAGGTGATGCAGGTTGCTAGCGAGCTCGCCGGCTTCAGCCTGGGCGAGGCTGATGTGCTGCGGCGCGCCATGGGCAAGAAGAAGCCCGAGGTCATCGCGGGGCTCAAAGACAGATTCTTGGATGGATCTCGCGAGCGCGGCGTCCCGGGCGATGTTGCCGCGGAGGTCTTTTCTCTCATAGAGAGGTTTGCGGGATACGGATTCAACAAGGCCCACAGCGCGGCGTATGCGTTGATATCGTATAGGACCGCCTATCTGCGATGTCACTACTTTCCCGAGTTCATGGCAGCGACACTCACGAGCGTGATGAGCGCTCCGGAGCGTGTGGCCATGTACATAGATGCATGCCGGTGTAGGGGTGTCGAAGTGCTGGGGCCGGATGTGAACGAAAGCCTCAAAGGTTTCACGGTGCGCGGCGACACTGTCCGCTTCGGCATTGCCGCCGTGAGGAACGTGGGCGAGGGTGCGGCCGACGCCATAATCGCTGCACGCAAAGCAGGGGGCAGGTTCACCTCGCTCTCCGATTTCTGTGACCGCGTGGACATGGCTGCCGTCAGCCGCAAGGCGCTCGACAGTCTGATCAGGTGCGGCGCCTTCCGCGCCTTCGGAAACAGGCGCGCGCTCCTGGCAGTAATGGACCAGGTCTGCGACGCGAGCGCTGCCAGGCAGCGTCAGCAGCAGTCGGGGCAGGCGTCTTTCTTCGATCTTTTCGACAAACCGTCACAGTTCGCACAGGCTGAGGTGACCCTCCCGAGCGTGCCGGAGTTCAGGCAAGATCAGATACTCGCCATGGAAAAAGAGTTGCTGGGCTTGTACATCTCCGGGCATCCGCTGGCGTCTCTCTCGGATGTGATAAGGAAGCTATCTACCGTGGCTGTTCGCGACCTACCGGATGTGTCGGACGGCGCGAGTGTGACTTTGGCGGGAGTGGTTGCCGGCCGCAAACAGATATCTACGAAGACCGGGCAGCCCATGGCCTTTATCCAGCTAGAGGATATGACCGGGCAGGCAGAGGTGGTTGTATTCCCACGTGTGTATGAGCAGTACGCCCGCTTGCTCGTCCCTGATGCCCCGGTGACGGTGAGGGGAAGGGTGGATGTTAAGGAGGATGGGGTGAAAGTGCTGGCAGACACGGTTTCAACTCTGCCGTCGTCATGGAAGGAGAATCGGTGGTAGAATAGAACATCGGACATAATAAGCGAGCAAGGCTAGGTAGTGCAGGATTTGCATAACCGAGCTTGAGATTGGGGGCGGCTGGCATGTGGGCAGTTGTACACATCGCGCCAAATAGAGCAGAAGCAGAGCTCACAAAGCACATGCTGGAGGCAGAGGGAATCCTAGTGATGTTGAGGCCCATGGGTATTCCTCACATGGGCGACTCAGCCAGCTTCGAGGTCCTTGTTCCGGAAACCGAAGCTGAGGAGGCACGGGATATACTGGACGAATACTGATCATGATCACTTGATGGCTAGGGCATGATCTGTCCTCGTGTGATTGGAGGATCCGATATGAGACGAATCGCGGTAGTTACCAGCGGCGGCGATGCGCCCGGGATGAACGCCTGTATCCGTGCAGTGGTAAGAAAGGCTCTTTATCACGGGCTAGAGGTTGTGGGCGTGAGACGGGGCTTTCATGGTCTGGTTGCTGGTGATTTCGCTGAGATGAAATCGCGTACTGTCGGTGATATTCTGCAGCGTGGTGGCACTATTCTGAAATCAGCGCGCTCAGAGGAGTTCAGGTCCGAAGAGGGACGTGCCAAGGCCCTGCTCCAGCTGAGGACATATGAGATCGATGGCGTCATCGGTATCGGGGGCGATGGTACACACGCCGGACTGAGTCTGCTTTCCAAAATGGGTATGACCACTGTGGGTATTCCGGCGACCATCGACAACGATATTGGTTCTACCGACTCTGCCATCGGGTTTGACACTGCCTGCAATACGGTGATCGACGCCATAAACAAGATACGCGATACTGCCACATCACACGAGCGAACCTATGTCGTGGAGGTGATGGGGAGGAACTCAGGCCACATCGCGTTGGCTGCGGGGTTAGCCGGCGGCGCCGAGAGCATACTTATTCCGGAGGTCGAATTTGACATTCAGCAGGTCTGCGAGAGGATAACCGCAGGCGCGCGCCAGGGAAAGAGCCACAGCATAGTTGTGGTGGCAGAGGGAGCAGAAGGCGCTCCGAATAAGGGCGGGCTGCCCGGCGGGTGCGCCTATCGCATAGGCCAGCAGATTGCGGAACTCACTGGTTTCGAGACCAGGATCATCGTGTTAGGTCATATCCAGCGGGGAGGCGCGCCGTCGGTTCGCGACCGAATACTAGCAACGACACTAGGCGCCAAGGCCGTCGATGTGCTGCTGTCGGGGTCGGGTAGCGGCGTAGTAGGGGTGCTCGGAAACGAGATTCGCGTCATGTCTTTCGCCGAGGCGCTCTCGATGAAGCGCATGATCAACATGGATTACTACGAACTTGCGAACACACTATCGAATCTGTAGGTTGCCGTCCGCTTCGTATACGGCCATGGCAATACAAGTCCACGGGGTATATGGCCGAAACATCGAAGGCAAAATAGCACCAAAGACGGCGGAACCACGTTGGGGAGGGCGTAGATTGAAAGCAACGGGGATTGTACGACGTATTGATGATCTAGGGCGGGTCGTAATACCCAAGGAAATTAGGCGGACTCTCAGAATCCGAGAGGGCGATCCTCTGGAGATATTCACCGATCGGGACGGAGAGGTCATTCTCAAGAAGTATTCGCCCATGACGGACCTGAGCTTCTTTGCACAGGAATACGCGGATTCGCTGTATGATGCCACGGGATGTATCGCGGCGATCGCAGACGACCACGAAGTCGTGGCGGTGGCCGGCGCTCCGAAGAAGCAATTTGTGGAGAAAAGACTCTCGGAGCAGGCTGAGGAGATAATGAAATCCCGCGAAACCCTGGTATCGAACGTACCGAACGAGAACCCGGTAGTCGACAACGCTCAGTTCGAGAGCCAGGTCATGGCGCCGATCTACGCGGGCGACGAACCTGAGGGCTTGGTAGTTCTGATGTCCAAGGAACCGCGACAGATGGGAGCCACCGAGACCAAGCTCGTGGAGACAGCCGCTGCGTTTCTGGGCAAGCAACTCCTGCAGTAGGCCTCGAGGCGCGCGGGTCGTGCCGACCGAATGAACCCTGTGACGTGTAAAGCGTCCACTGACTCCGACAAACCTGCTGGAATAAGCTCAAGCCCTCGCAGAGGCTTGCGCGCATTCCAGCAGGTTTGGGTTCAGCCTTGGTTGTTTTGGTAATGGGTGTCTTAGTTAACGGAGAATGCAGCGGATGCGCCCCAGAATTCGCGGTGTAGTTGCGTGAGAGCCAGGCCCGTGGTAGAATAATGCTGCGCCGAAGTGGCGGAACGGCAGACGCAGATGACTCAAAATCATCCGACCGCGAGGTCGTGAGGGTTCGATTCCCTCCTTCGGCACC
>JAGVTS010000062.1 GCA_019136685.1 Bacillota bacterium
CGGTTGCTACAACCGCCAGATACCTATTGACAAGTCGTGCCGCAGCCTCCGGTTCCAGGTGGTAAGAGGCGGCAGTCCAGCCGCGCAGGTCCACAAACATCACTGCCATATCCCGCGCTCCTGCCTGAACCTCCATGCCTGCCGCCTCCGGGGAATCTACCCCGGCGTATCTCTTCAGCGCCGCCCTGAGCCGGCCGGCGCGGGAGTACAGCTCCACTGCGAGCAGTAGCATTGACACAAGCACAGGCGCGCTTGGTCCCATCCACACCCGTCTGCGCGCATACAGCCATGCAGATCCGGCTAGCATCGAGGCTCCAGCGCCCACGTGCACCAGCACGGCAGCGCCGGCGCCGCGACCCCTGTCGCTGATCGCCCCGCTCACCGCCGCGAGAAGCGCTCCGAAACACGCAACTGCGAGCAAAGCCGCTCCGGCGTGCACAGGACGCACGAAACGTCCAGTGAGAATGGCGTTGACTGCCGCCGCGTGTACCATTAGCGCCGTAGCGGGCAAGCAGCGGCGTCTCATGACTATCGCCGATGCCGGCGGCAGTTACCCCGATCAGAACAAACTTGCCTGCCAGGTCGGGCAGGCGCCGGCTTGAGTCTGCATCCGGGGAACGGTCGTCTGCCGACGCGTCCGACGGCGCCTTGGCCAGCAGTCGAGCGGCTGATATCCGCTCGGCCGCAGGCGGCCATGGAAAGACCGGGGACATACTCGAGGTGGAGTCGAGCGGTATTCGGTACTCCCCTACAGCAGCCTGCGCCCCCGGTCGGAAGTTCAGGCCGCCGCCCAACGTGCTAGGCCGAGTCCCGGCTTCCACGCCCACGCGAACGACTTCGGCGGCAAAGGCGGGCACGAATCCATCAGGGACACCGATTACTGCAGGGACTCGGCGGACCGCTCCGTCCGGATCGCGAATCGCGCTCACGTGGCCCAGCCCACGGGCCGCCTGCTCGAGTTCCACAATGGGCAGAAGCGGTCGCTTCTGCGAAACGTACCATTGTACGTGTGGCGGTAGCGAGTAAGATTGCACGTATGCTGGAATAACTACCCTTCCCGACCGCGCAATAGCGTCGGCGAGGGCCGTGTCATTGCCGGTGTTAGCCTCGGGCTCCGACAGCATGATATCGACTCCTATGGCGGCCGGGTTTCGCTCCGAAACCTCCGAGACCAGTCGCGCGAGGAGCGACCGCGGCCATGGCCAGCGCCCCAACGCAGAGATTGACGCATCGTCTATCTCGACTGTCACGACGCGCGGGTCAGGCTCGGGCGCAAAGGCCAGCGCAAATTGACGACGTATCGCCATGTCCACCGGGAGTAGTAGGCCCAGGCCGTAGGCCGCGATTACGCCCCCAAGTAGTCCTGCGATTCCTAACGCTCGCGCAGCGCGTGACTTCAACCCATCCTCACCACCCTGATCGGTACTGTGCAACAGAGTCTTCGCCAGTTCTCGACGGGTTTCCTTGTCCATCGGCAAAAGGCATGACAGGCGCGGAAGGCGAAATGAAGTCGGACCGGGGTGGTCAGATCACGTAAAGCACTGTCGAGTCGGGGAAGTAAGCGGCGATGCGCTCACGGAAGAACTCAGTAAGCTCAGTCATGGCATCATCCGGATAGACGTACTTGCCGTAGCCGAACTGGCCGTACTTGAACCGGCGTTCGCTCTCTGCCAGAGGCAGGGAGGTGTCAGGGTAGACCTCTTGGATTACGCTCTTGGCCCGCGCTGTGAACCGATGCGAGATGACCTCGAAGGTGAACGGACCGCTTCCGGCAGGAAGGCGCAGATGCAGGCGTCGAAGAAGGTCCTCGTACTGGGCGCGCCATTCCTCGAACATGAACACGGGGGCGATAAGGAATCCCATGGGATAGTGTGCAGTCGCTACCTTCGCGGCCGCCCTGATGCGATTATCGAGCGAAGGCGCCCCCTGCTCATAGGTGTCGATCGCGAAATCAGAGTTGATGCTGAAGCGGATCGCTGTCTTCCCCCTGTGGTCGACATCGAGCAATCCGTCCACGTCAGTGTACTTCGTGGCAAACCTGAAGGCTGCGTTCTCAAGTCGGGCAAAGAATCCTATCGCCCTGGCGAGCGACCCGGTCCAGGCCTCGACAGCAACAGGATCAGAGGTAGCTGCCCCTTCGAACACTGTCGTCTCGGGCGCGCGGACCCTGACGTATTCGGCAGCCTGCTCCAGTATCTCGTCCACATTCACGTACACCTTGATATAAGGCGCCCGCCCAAGATTGGTGTTGAGATAGCAGTACTGACACAGGCCCGGGCAACCCGATACCAGCGGCAACTGATAGTGGGCCGAGGGTTTGCACGTCTGAAACTCGCGTGCCTGCCTGACCAGCACAACCATGGTCCGCTTGGAGCGCAAGTATCGCTCGCGGAATGACATTCGAGAAGCAGACGGAATGCGCCCTTTGTACACCGTCACCGGTATCTTTCGGCCTGCAAAAACGTCAGCCAAGCGCGCTCCCAGCGGGTAACCCAAAGCATCGCGCGAAATCAGTACGCGCGTTGGCACAAACGACGGCATCGACTCACCTCCAGCCCCCTCTGGCATCTAGCCGGGACCCGATCTGACTCGCGCCCCTCCCACCCCGCTCTATCTATCGTCCCCCAGTGACTTGTCCATCAAGCACGAAGCGTGGCATCATCACAACATCGTGAATATAGGCGGGTCGGTCGTAGCGTCGGCAGGAACCCGTCAGAATCGCCGTGCCTGTGTGGCCCGCCTGTGCGTAAGCCGCTCATTGCAATCTGCGCCATCTGCTGCTTACAACCTCAGCGGACATCCGAATCGATGTGCTCAAGAAGTAACGATATCTTGAAAGCCAACGATGATGGTCAACCATTGAGAGTGCTCCTTTGCCGTCATCCTGTTTGGCCCCCGCCGTCGCATGCGCGTGCCTGCTCCTTCCATTGCGGCGCGGCATGTCCCCTCCGAGTCCCTTATGTACTGTCCCAATTCGCGGTTGATGCCCGGCCCAGCTGGCCTTGGGCGGGGCTATCCCGGCCTGGGCAGGGAATAGGCCGCGAGGGCCTCGAAGAAGAGT
>JAGVTS010000144.1 GCA_019136685.1 Bacillota bacterium
CGTCGCAATCGTGGTTGACAACCCGATACTCCCGGACGACGTTAGCTCCCAGGGTTTCCAGCATCTCGTCACGGGTGATGCCTCTGTGAATGCCTGTTGCTACGACCAGCGTGACGTCGGACTTGGCTATGCCTGCTGCTGCGATCTCCTCCAGAATTGGCGGGATCATGATACCATTGGGCGTAGGTCGCGTTACATCGTTTACAACTACGACTGCTCGCTTTGCCCGCCTTCGCCTTGCCTCCTCTCGAAGAGTCATGGACCCTATCGGATGAGCCATCGCGTCAACCACCGCCGCCAGGGGATCGCTGAGCTTGGGGGGATGCTTTCCGGTCAAGACCAATGGATTGCATAGACGGGACATGTTGAGATCGACTGCGGATCTGCCCGTTTTGAGTTGGATCGACATGATATGTTCCTCCTTGCCTTCGGCATCACCATAAGCGGAATGCAACAGTCGTGCCACAGCGGAGGCCGATGTCCAAACACGGGTGTAGCTGCGGTTTACGCCGCGCGCACGGAATGTGCGCCCACCGCGCGGCTGCCGCTTGGCTGAGAGCTGATTCAGTGTTGAAACAGGCGGCCATCAATGGGTCACAGGAAGCCGGACCATCCTGACTGGCCTGACGATTGCGTATGTAGCCCATGACCAGAGTGTGGCGATCGAAGAAAGGACATGAGGCCGGTTGCGAAGAATCCCAGTAGACATCCTGCAATGACCGACTAACGTACCATGAGGAGGGCGCCCGATGAGCAACAAGAGAGCATGCCCTGTCGGTGTGGTTCTGTCGGTGGTCGTGTTGGCCGTGGCTGCAGCTGCCCTGTTAGGTTTGAGGATTCTTCCTAGCTCACGGCATGGGCTTAGGCGCCTGGAATCGCTTCCTCCTGATCCTGGCGACTTCGCAGGCATGGATCTGACGCGAGCTGATCTTCGTGCTCTTAATCTGAGGAATGAAGGAGCGCTTCTGCGCGCCGAGGCCAATTTCGACTCGCTTACCGTTTGGCCCATCGAGCCGTGGAAGAGGCCCGCGGGATTCAGCCCGGCGGCTATCCTGGAGGAAGGCAAGAACCCCGGGCTAGGGCTGCGCACGCTCCACAAGAGGGGTATCACCGGCAAGGGCATCGCCATTGGCATCATTGACCAGGACTTGCTGACCAGCCACACCGAGTACAAGGAGCGGTTGCGGCTGTATGAGGTCGTTGACGGTTTTGGGAATCCTCAGATGCATGGCGCAGTGGCGTCGATTGCCGCCGGCAAGAGCGTCGGGGTTGCGCCCGAAGCAGAGATATACTACTTCGCCATCAGAATGGATCGCAGGAAATGCCAGAACGTGGCCGAGGCGATCGGCAGGATCTTGGACATCAACAGCACTCTCACGGAGGACAAGAGAATCAGAATCGTCTCGACGTCTTGTTCATGGCGTCCGGACGAACCTGGCTATGAAGAAGTCGACCAGGCGGTTCGAAAAGCCAATGCCGAGGGAGTATTCGTGATCAGCAGCGTTGTCGATTGCTACTACGATTTCAGCTATCACGGCTTGGGAAGGGAACCGGGACGCGATCCCGATGACGTGCCGTCATATGCGCCGGGCGCATGGTGGTCAAAGGACTACAGCACGTGGTACCCGTCGGATGAGGATTCTACACGACTACTCGTTCCCATGGATTCCCGCACAGTGTCGAGCGAGCTTGGAGATGATGTGTACACCTTCTACAGGGTGGGTGGATGGAGTTGGTGTGTGCCGTACATCGCAGGTATCTATGCACTGGCTCTTCAGGTGGATGGCGATCTGACTGTTGACGAATTCGCGAAGGCCGCGATCGATACGGCCAATTACGTCAGCATTTCGCTGAACGGCACGGAAACCAAACTCGGGCCGATCATCAACCCAGTTGGCCTCATTGAGCGTCTTGCCTCGAACTAGTGAATCCTGCCTTACTCGCTGTACCCGTCCGGCGCGGCGCTGTGCCACGCCCACGCGGATGCTATGATGTGTTCCAGCGATGCCTGCGCCGGCTTCCACCCTAGCTCGCGCTGGGCAAGCTTGGACGACGCCACCAGTACCGCGGGATCGCCCGGCCTACGTTGGTCCTCGGCTGCGGCGATAGGGCGGTCCACAATCTTCTCTGCGCAGCGCAGCACCTCCCGGACAGAGAACCCCGCTCCGTTGCCCAGGTTGTAGGCAGATGCGCCGTCTTGGCCGGCCAGTCGCTCCAGGGCCGCAAGATGTGCGTCGGCTAGGTCGCACACGTGCACGTAGTCCCTGACGCATGTTCCGTCGGGTGTTGGGTAGTCGGTTCCGAATATACTCAGTCTATGCCGTAACCCCAGAGCCGTCTTGAGCACAATCGGAATCAGGTGAGTTTCAGGGTCGTGGTCTTCCCCAATATCTCCTGGGGCGTCTGCGCCTGCGGCATTGAAATACCTGAGAGATATGGACTTGATGCCGTGAGCGCTGTGATAGCCGGCGAGCATGTGCTCGATGGCCAGCTTGGTCATGCCATACGTGCTCGTGGGCGACTTGAGGTGATCCTCCGGTATGGGGGTCTGCCTGGGCTCTCCGTACACGGCCGCACTTGAGGAGAATACAATCCGGTCTACGCCCGCCCGGGCCATGGCATCGAGCAGTTCAACCGTGCAGGAAACGTTATTGCGCCAGTACTTGGACGGGTTCTGCATCGACTCGCCCACAAGGCTTGCCGCTGCGAAATGCATCACCGCATCAATCTTGCGCGAACGCAGGATATCCTCGACCAGTGTTTGGTCGCCCGCATCGCCCTGAATCAGCTCGGCCGCCCCGCGACTCGCGGCACGAACCGCCTGCGCGTGCCCTGTGGACAGATTGTCTAGTACGACCACATGATGATGGCCGTCACACAGCTTCCGCACTACATGACTACCTACATACCCCGCTCCGCCAACCGCCAGGACTCTCACCGGATGGCCCCCCCTTCGCCATGAGGTGTTCGACGGAGAGGGCGCGAAACCTCCATTCTCTAGTCCCTATCGTAGCGCGGCGGTGAAGCCACCAGGGCCCCGCCGGTTGCCCTTCCTGAGGGCTATGGCGGGGCTGTGCAGTTCGAGTGGAGGATACGAGCATCGGGCAGAGAATAGAGCTTATGATCTTGGTCATTCCGGTTCGCATTGAGAGGGGCACGGTGCATGAGCGACCAGGCTTTGCGGGAGAAGGTCATTCAGATAAGCCGCCTTATGCTGTCCATGGGGCTCACCGTAGGCACGAGCGGGAATGTGAGCGCTCGGTGCGAGGATGGAGCGAGCTTCTTGATCACGCCATCAGGCATGGATTATGAGGCGGTCATCCCCGACGATATCGTGAAGGTGAGCGTAGCCGCCGGCGAGAGGACAGGGAGACGGGTTCCGTCTATCGAGACCGGCCTTCATCGCGAGATTTACCTCGCTCGTCGCGATGTAGGCGCTATTGTCCATGTCCATTCGCCTCTGGCGGCGGGGCTTGCTGTTGCGAGAAAGCCCTTACCGGTGATAGCGGACATGTGCGCCCTGGCCTTCGGCGGGCAGGTCGAGGTGGCCGAGTACGCTACGTCCGGCAGCCCTGAACTGGCTGTCAATGTAGTGGAGGCCCTTGGCAGCAGAAATGCGGTTCTTATGGCGAACCACGGATCGCTGGGCGTCGGGAGCGATCTGGACCAGGCGCTGTTCATCTGCGATCTGCTTGAGAAGATGTGCCTTACCTATTACTGTGCCGCTTTGGCCGGGGGAGCAGTGCCGATCACGAACGAGGCGATCAGCATCCTGAAAAGCGGTGTCGGAAGAACGTACGGGCAGCCGGGGGCGGCCAAGGGGGAGTGCCTCCCGTGAAAGCATTGGTGTTTGACGGTGGTATCAGGCTGGCTGACTTACCTGTCCCAGAGCGGGAGAAGGGGCAGGCGCTGGTACGTGTAGACCTTGCGGGGATCTGCAATACCGATGTTGAGGTGACCCGGGGTTACTTGGCCTACAGAGGAATCATGGGCCATGAGTTCGTGGGCAAGGTCGAAGATGCTGACGATGCCGGCCTGATTGGGAAGCGTGTCGTGGGAGAGATCAACATAAGCTGCGGCGAGTGTCGAATGTGCCGGAGCGGAAGCCCTCGCCATTGCGAGCGCGTCAGAGCCATGGGCATAAACGGTTGGCAAGGTTGCTTTGCAGACTATCTCGTATTGCCTGAGAGCAATCTTCACGTTGTGCCGGACTCAGTCGCTGACCGGCATGCGGTGTTTGCAGAGCCCCTCGCGGCCGGGCTCGAAGTCCTAGAGCAGGTTCACATCCGCCCCGCCGACATAGTCGCAGTGATCGGCGACGGCAAGCTGGGGCTCCTCACAGCTCAGGCCATATACGCTTGTGGGCATCGAGTTGTTGTGCTGGGGAAACATCTTGAGAAGCTGGCAATAGCCAGAAACATGGGTATAGACGTGGCGTTCGCATCGGACTTTGCGGGACAGGTGGATATTGCGGTGGACTGCACGGGTAACCCATCGGGGATGCAGACCGCCATGGCCATAGTGCGCCCGAAGGGCACGATTGTGCTGAAGAGCACCTTCCACGAAGGCTCTCCCACAAACCTTACTCCCATAGTACGCAACGAGATTACCTGCGTGGGTTCGCGGTGTGGGCCATTCCTCCCTGCACTGCGACTGCTTGAGGCAGGGGCGGTTTCCGTAGAACCTCTGATCGATGCGGTTTTCTGCGCTGACGAGGCGGTACGCGCGTTCGAGAGAGCATGCGCTCGCGGGAGCCTGAAGATACTAGTCGATTTCGCAGACAGGAGATGAACGGCAGGTCGGTCAGGCCGCGGGAGCGGCCATATAGGGCGGTATTGCACAACCATTAATCTTCAGGAGGGAGTCTGAAAGATGATAAGAGCCCGGAAGTTCTCAGTATTGCTCGGCATCGCATTGGCTGCTGTCATGGTGATGGGGATAGGCGCGTCGGGCGCTGCCGCAGCTAAGCCCAGGGTAGCTATTGTGTTCGCCACAGGCGGTCTTGGCGACAAGTCGTTCAACGACTCTGCCTACGACGGCATGAAGCGGGCGGAGAAGGAGCTGGGAATAGAGTTCGACAAGGTCGAACCCCAGGCTGTTGCGGAATACGAGAGCCTGCTGATGCGCTTTGCCCAGACTCGTAAGTACGACCTCATCATATCCATCGGTTTCGATCAGGCAGACGCGCTTCAGGTCGTGTCGGCCAGATTTCCCAATCAGAAGTTCGCCATCGTGGACACGGTAGTCGATGCTCCCAACGTGGCTTCGTACGCGTACAGAGAAGCTGAGCGCGGGTTTGTAGTGGGCGCCATAGCGGGGCTCACGACCGCTAAGAAGGGCGATCCGCGGGTCGTTGCCGACAAGCAGATAGTGGGGGTCATCGGCGGCATGGACATTCCGCTCATCCGTGCCAACGTCGCTGGGTACATCGCCGGGGCGCGATACGTGAACCCCAAGGTCCAGGTGAAGTACGCCTATGTTGGCCACTGGGCTGACCCGGCCAAGTGCAAGGAGATGGCCAACGCCATGCTAGACGAAGGCGTTGATGTGCTGTGGCTGGCGGCCGGACGATCGGGGCTTGGCGGGATCAAGGCAGCGGAGGAGCGCAACCGCTACGCTATCGGCGCCGACTCTGATCAGGGCTATCTTGCGCCCAATAACATACTGACCAACGGGATGAAACTCGTGGACAACACGGTGTACATGGCCATAGACGCCGTATTGAAGGGCAAGTTCACGCCCGGCATCAACCTGCTCGGGCTTTCCGAAGGGGCGCTCGGCTATTCCAAGAACCTGGTGCCTGCCGACATAATCGCTCAAGTCGACAAGCTGGCGGCGAAGGTCGCGTCCGGCGAGCTCGAGGTGCCGGATGACATCGACAAGGTTGAGCCCTGGTTGAAGGCTTTGGGCAAGTAACTCGTGACTGCCGCGCGATAGCGAGTGAGTGCGCGTGACAGTAATGGCTTGACGCTGCGGGCGGGGGGATGTTCTCCCCCTGCCTTGCCAGGTATGCCGTGGAAAAGGGGTTCGCCGTGCGATGTATGCCGTTCGAATGGAGAACATCACGAAATGCTTTGGAAACGTCGTAGCCAACGATGGCGTGCGTTTTGCTGCACTTCCCGGCGAAATCCACTGCCTGCTGGGTGAGAACGGGGCGGGGAAGAGCACGCTGATGCGGATCTTGTTCGGGCTCTACCGCGCCGATTCCGGCTCCATATACGTAAACGAGCAGTTGGCGAATATTGCGGGGCCTCGCGATGCGATCTCGCTGGGCATAGGCATGGTGCACCAGCATTTCATGCTGGCTGAGCGGCTTACGGTTGCAGAGAACATAGTCGCCGGGTGCGAACCGCGAAGAAATGGTCTGCTCGACTATGATCGGGCTCGCAGGCAGATCCGGGAGGTGTCGGAACGCTACGGCCTGGCAGTAGATCCGAACGCCGTGATCGAGGAGATATCCGTTGGGCAGCAGCAGAGGGTGGAGATAATCAAGGCCCTCATGAGAGGGGCGCGCGTGCTCATCCTGGATGAGCCGACTGCGGTGCTCACGCCCCCTGAAGTGGACGAACTCTTTGCTGTCATGCGGGCTCTCCGGGAATCAGGAACCACCATAGTATTCATCACGCACAAGCTCAAGGAGACTATGGAAATCTCCGACAGAGTGACCGTGTTACGCGACGGAAAGACCATTGGCACTATCGATACATCCGACGCCACGCCTGACAGTCTGGTTGAGATGATGGTGGGACGGAGTCTTCCCGTACACGATGATCAGCGGATGCCGCCGGGCGAGGTTGTCTTGCTTGAGCTCAAGGATGTATCGGTGGCCGGAAGGAAGGGCAGTCGCGCGCGACTGGATGGTGTGAGCCTGGCTGTGAGGAGCGGCGAGGTACTGGGCATAGCCGGCGTTGACGGCAATGGTCAGCTGGAACTGGAGGAAGTGGTGACCGGGCTGCGGAGGCCGAGCAAGGGTAGGATCATGTTGATCGGTAAGGATGTGACCGGCCTTGACACCGGGAGAATCAAGGACAGGGGCGTTGCCTACATTCCTTCCGACAGACTGAAGCGAGGGATGGTCGATTCGTTGAGCCTGGCTCGGAACTCAGTGCTCGGCGTGCATCGCTGCGCGGATTTCAGCCGGCGTGGGGCGCTCCTGGAAAATGCGGTTCGTGAACATGCTCAAACCATCGTTGCCAAGTACGACGTGCGCGCCGAGTCCATCGATCAGCCCATGGGTTCGCTGTCCGGCGGGAACCAACAGAAAATGCTGGTTGGCCGTGAGCTGGCCCGGCCTCACAGCATTGTGATCGCGGCGCAGCCCACGCGTGGGCTGGACGTCGGAGCTACCCATTACATCAGAGAACAGATTCTTTCTAGTCGCAACACGGGCAAGGCGGTACTTCTCATATCGGCCGAGCTCGACGAGGTACTTGAGTTGTCTGACAGGATAGCGGTTATCTATGAAGGTCGAATAGTGGACGTGCGTCCGGCTAGTCAGTTCACCGAGCGCGAGCTCGGCCTGCTGATGACCGGGCAGAGGAACGAGGTGTGACCGATGGGCCTACGAGGGGACGTATCAAGGTTCGCATACTCAGCTGTTGCAGTGCTGCTTGCGCTGCTGATAGGCGCAGTTTTGATTGGAGCGTCCGGCTATAGCGTCAAGGAGGCATATTCCAACCTGCTTGTGGGTGCTTTCGGAGGGGTGTACAGCCTTGCAACCACCGTGGTGATGTCGACGCCGCTGCTATTCACAGGGCTTGCAGTGGCATTTGCATTCCAGTGCGGTCTGTTCAATGTGGGGGCTGAGGGGCAGCTCTACGTAGGCGCCCTGACGTCCGCCGTGGTTGCTCTGGCGCTCTCCGGGCTGCCCCCGGCATTGCGAGTGATCATGGCACTTGCGGCGGGGGCGGGCGCCGGCGCTGCGCTGGGCTTTGTGCCCGGATACCTCAAGGCCAAGATAGGGGCGCACGAAGTTATCACCACGATAATGCTCAACTACATCGCAATATCGCTCACGACTTTCATGGTGAAGGCTTATTTCAGAGATCCTGGCCCGGTGGATCAGACTGTGTTGCTTCCCCCAGGTTCCAGGCTGCCGGAACTCGTTCCGGGAACCCGCGTTTCGTTGGGCATCGTAGTCGGTATTCTTGCCGTTGCGCTCCTCGATCGTGTGATACGCGGAAGCGTGCTCGGTTACGAGATTCAGGCCGTTGGGCGGAATCCGCATGCCGCCGAGTATGGCGGAGTGAATGTCCGAGCCAGAACGATTCAAGCCATGATGATCAGTGGGGCAGTTGCAGGCTTGGCAGGTTCTGTAGAGGCCATGGGGACCCTATACCGTTTCATACCCTACTTCTCGCCGGGCTATGGTTTCACCGGGATCGCTGTGGCTGTCATCGCGGGTCAGAGCATGTGGGCGGTTATCCCTGCTGCTGTTCTCTTCGGAGCACTGCAGTCGGGCGGCCAGTCTATGCAGCTTTTTGCGGGGATACCTATGGAGCTGATGACCATGGTTCAAGGGTTGGTCATACTGTTCGTAGCTGCGCCAACGCTTGGTAGCATGTTTCTTGGACTGCGGCTTCGTTCGTCGGAGAAAGGCGGAGGGCGGGCATGAGCGGGTTTGCGGATGTAGTATTCAACATGAATAACCTCACAGCCACTATCAGGATGGCTACACCCATAGCCTTGGCTGCGATGGGCGGGGCATTCTCCGAAAGGTCCGGAGTGGTTAACATCGGGCTTGAAGGCATGATGCTTGCCGGCGCGTTCTGCGGGGTGCTCGGATCGCACTTCACAGGCAGCCCATGGCTGGGAGTCCTGCTCGCGGTGGTTGGCGGGGGGCTCGTTGGCGCTGTCCTTGCAGTGTTCGCCATCCGCCTGAAGGCTGACCATGTAGTCACGGGCGTAGGCATAAACATTCTGGCTTCGGGTGCCACCACGTGGTTGATGCAGGTCATATGGAAACGCAAGGGCGCTACTGACTTGGTCGCCGGCCTCGGAACGTGGTCGGTGCCCGGGCTGCGCGACATACCGATGCTCGGGACTGTTTTGGGCATGCATTCACCCCTGGTCTACATCAGCCTCATACTTATCGTTCTGGGCTGGGTGTTGATGTTCAGGACGCCTCTGGGGCTTCGCATTCGGATGACGGGCGAGCACCCGGAGGCAGCTGACACTGTAGGCATAAATGTCCGTGCGGTGCAGTATTTCTGCGTGATTCTCAGCGGATGCCTGGCCGGGCTGGGCGGGGCGTATCTGTCGTTGGCCCAACTCAACTGGTTCAGTAAGGATATGTCGGCCGGGCGCGGCTACATGGCACTGGCGGCATGCATATTCGGGGGCTGGAATCCCATTGGGGGCTTGGGCGCGAGCTTCCTATTCTCATTCACCGACGCGATACAGATGCGTATGCAGACGGCTCAGATACCGCTTCCGGTAGAGATCATACAGATGATTCCCTACCTCCTCACGATCCTGATCCTCGCAGGAGCAGTGGTCCGGTCGAGGCCGCCGGCTGCCCTCGGGAAGCATTATGAGGCGGGGCAGGCGAGGTAGTGGTTGAGGCAGCGGTCGGAACGGGTACGAGGATTGCTTGGCACTCCAGGTCTCGCTAGGGGCTCTGCTCCAACGGATCGATGATTGTCAGCCCATCGATCCAGGAGAAGTCCTCCACGTTATGCGTCACAAGGGCTCTGCGGCCTACTAGAGCCGTTGCTGCTATGATACTGTCGCCGAGGTTGATGCGCCTGAGCTGGCGAAGCTGGATAGCTGCTTCTGCAACTGAGTCGCACAGCGGAAGTACTTCCGCAGAGTGGAAGAACTGGTCAAGCAGAATGCGCTCCGTCTCCGACAGGCGATGAAAACCCAGTACCTCAATGTAGCTTATTATCGAAACCGCTGGCGCACGGGCTCGGATAAACTCCCGAAGTGCTTCGTGCGCTGGTTGCGTTGAGTATATTATGATGTTGCTGTCTATCAGCATTGCCGTTCACGCTCTGGCATTGGGCGGTCCTCCCGCACTTCATGCTGCCAGGTACACGGATCAGGAATCGCAGAGATCCCCCCTTGCCGAGCAATGGCCTCGAGCGCTGTTGCCATTGCATCACCGCGAGCGCCATGACCAGATGGGGAATCCTCCTGCAGAGTAATGCTTATCCGAGTGGGATCTCTCCGGTACGGCGGAGGGTCGATCCACTCAACGCGATTTCCGTGCAGAATCGCTTTGTAGGCTCGCGCCATTGGTATGTCCCTCCTCAAGATCACTCTCCATGTTAGTATAGCATGAAGTACGTCCACGGAGAGGTTCGTGCGTGCGTAGATTCTTGGCCGGCAATATGGACAACGTACAGCCCTCCCAATGCGGGTTCGGGAAACCCTGCCAAACGACGTAGGGCAGAGCACGGGTGCCCGCGCATCTCACGCTGCGGGGTTCGCCCCACAAGAAGGATATGATCCGGGACTAATCGAACAACTGTCACAATAGGCGACTGCAAGAGGTGACCATCGCATGACCGACCGCTCTACTACCATCAGCCAACTCGAGTCCTACCTGTGGGAGGCGGCCAACATACTACGCGGGCCGGTGGATGCAGCCGATTTCAAGACCTATGTCTTCCCGCTGCTCTTCTTCAAACGCATTTCCGATGTGTACGACGAGGAATACGCCGCGGCACTGGCAGAATCGGAAGGGGATGAGGAATACGCTCGCTTTCCGCAGAACTACCGCTTCCAGATCCCGGAGAATTGTCACTGGAACGATGTTCGTGGGGTGGCGACCAATGTGGGGCAAGCCCTACAGAAGGCTATGCGTGGGATCGAAACGGCCAACCCCGATACGTTGTACGGCATCTTCGGCGACGCGGCCTGGACTAACAAAGAGCGCCTGCCGGATGCTCTGCTGCGCGACCTGATAGAGCATTTTTCAGGCATAGCCCTCAGCAACACGGCCGCGCAGGCAGATATCTTAGGCCAGTCGTACGAATATCTGGTCAAGAAGTTCGCGGATCTTGCCAACAAGAAGGCTGGGGAGTTCTATACGCCTCGTTCAGTGGTCCGGCTGATGATCGATATCCTGGATCCCAGGGAGGGCGAGTCAGTCTACGATCCTGCTTGCGGCACTGGGGGCATGCTGCTCGAGGCAATGCATCACGTTCGTCAAAGCAACGGGGATGATCGCACTTTGTGGGGAAGGCTGTTCGGGCAGGAGAAGAACCTGACCACCTCCGCAATCGCGCGAATGAACCTTTTTCTGCACGGTGCGGCCGACTTCCAGATAGTACGCGGCGACACCCTGCTTCGATTGCGTCATTGCAAATCCACCATTTTCGCTCGAGAAGTGGGGAGACGAAGTGTGGGCAAGCGACCCATATGGTAGGGACTTCGCCGGCATGCCGCCAGCCAAGAGCGGCGACTATGCATGGGTCCAGCACATGATCAAGTCCATGGCCCCGGTCAGTGGCCGGATGGCTGTCGTGCTGCCCCACGGCGCCTTGTTCCGCATGGGCAGGGAGGGCGCAATTCGCAAGAAGATCCTGCAGATGGACCTACTGGAGGCTGTCATCGGCCTGGGGCCAAACCTCTTCTATGGAACAGGCCTTGCCGCATGTGTATGCGTGTTCCGGATGCGCAAAGCGGCAAACCGCAGAAAGAGAGTGCTCATGATAGATGCCTCGCGCGAGTTCAAGGCTGGACGTGCGCAGAACGAACTTCTTCCTGAACACGGGTCGCTGATCTATGGGTGGTATCGCGACTACGCAGACGTGGAAGGTGTGGCCCGTGTAGTGACTCTCGACGAGATAGCTGCCAATGACTACAATCTCAACATCCCGCGCTACATCGAACCCACGGCAGACCAGGAAGCTGTCACGGTGGAGGAGGCCATGAGGCGGCTGAAGGAGACCTCCGAGACCGCCTTTGCTGCTGAAGCGAGGCTCATCGCCATCTTCAGGCGAGAGGGGCTGATCAGGTGAGCGATCGCATCACGCAGCAGGAGCTGGAGTCGTACCTGTGGGGCGCGGCAGTGTACCTCCGCGGCACCATCGATGCGGGCGACTACAAGCAGTTCATATTCCCGCTGCTCTTCTACAAGCGTGTGTGCGATGTATTCGA
>JAGVTS010000186.1 GCA_019136685.1 Bacillota bacterium
AGAGGTTCGCCGACTGGTCCCCGCGAGAGACGACAGGCTGCCTCTTCATGTCCAGGTTCAAGGGGCCGTGATCTCCCGGAAGGACCAGGTCGTGGAGGTCCGAGTGGAAGGCAAAACTGCCTCTCAGATAAGGATGATCGACCTCTCGCAGGTATGCATCTACGGAAATGTCCAAGTCACAACCCAGGCGATCCGAGGGTTCTGTTCGAGCAACATACCTGTGTGCTACTTCTCTCGCGGCGGCTGGTTCTACGGGATCACGCAGTCCACAATGGGCAAGAACGTGCTGGTCCGAATGGCGCAGTATGACGTGGTCACCGATCCTGACCGCGCTCTGTCGATATCGCGCCGGTTTGTGGCCGGCAAGATCAGGAATTGCCGCACACTACTCCGTCGAAACTGCCCGGACTGCGACCAGACTGTGCTTAGTAGCCTGTCAGAATACGCCGACAGAGCGATCTCCGCCGATCAAATGCCCAGTCTGCTTGGCATCGAGGGAGCGGCGGCCAGCGCCTACTTTGGCAGCTTCGGCAAGATGCTCAGCAGCGGCGCGGAGTTCGACTTCAAATCGCGGAACCGGCGCCCTCCCAAAGACCCGGTGAACGCGGTGCTGTCGTACCTTTACAGCATGTTGGTAAAGGACTTCACTGTCGCAGCTATGGCAGCCGGCCTGGACCCGTATGCAGGTTTCTACCACCAACCCCTTCAGGGCAGGCCCGCGCTGGCGCTCGATCTGATGGAGGAGTTCCGACCTCTTATCTGCGACTCCATCGCGATCAGGCTAGTCAACACATCTGCGCTTAAGCAATCAGACTTCACCAGCATGGGCGATGGCGTCGCAATGTCAGACGAGGCGAGACGCAAAGTCATCGCCGCATACGAGGCCCGCCTGGACTCCCTCGTCACTCACCCCCTTTTCGGATACAGCATCAGCTACCGGCGGGTTCTGTCAGTACAGGCAGGATTGGTTAAGCGATGGCTACTCGGCGAGATCGACAGCTATTCACCATTCTGTACGAGGTGACGATATGAGGCGAAGGTTCATCGTATGCTACGACATATCGGACCCCAAGCGCCTGCGAAAGATGTTCCGCAAGATGCGAGGGTTCGGCGATCCCTTGCAGAAATCCGTGTTCACATGCGATCTCTCCATAAGGGAACGCGCCCACATGATGAAAGCGATCGCGAGAATCATCGACCCCAGCGACGATTCAGTGCTCATAATCGACACCGGCGCACTCGATGCCAAACGTGAATCACTGGAGTACATGGGAAAGGACATCATGCCAGACGAAGGACGTGCGGCGGTTATCGTATGATCATGAGCCCGCAGGCACGAACACGCCAAGGCCAAAGTGGCATCCGTAGCCCAGCGCTACTGGGCCCGTCACCGCGTCGGCGAATGTGAGATGGAACGCCAGCCCCCTCTGTATGGGCGCAGGTTCGGACGTCTTCAGCCTGCTCAGCCTGTACCCACTCCAGTCGCCCTGCCGTCTCTCCCGTCCGCATAACCGCAATCCGATTAGAGGCGGCAACGAAGGGTCGTCTCGCATTCGCTGCCGCCATTCGGCCCTGAGCTGATTATCAGGAGAATCGAGTTGTGTCCCGTCGCGACCGAGCTTGGGCGCGCCCGCGCGCGTGACCTTCGGGTGGCGAGACATGACATAGGGGCTGTATGAAACCCACTGAACTGAACTGGCGAATCCGGGCCAAATCTGACCGAGACTGGCGCTATCGAATGCCCCGGATATCCTGAGCCGCACAGGATCGTGCTCAGGCCTCAGATCCACCTCCTCCAGGCGAATCGCTGCATCCAGTTCTTTCGGCCCGAACCCCATCGACGCATACACCGCAAGTCGTTCAATGCGTCCATCGCCGTCGGCATCGTACGGCAAGTAGAACGCGTGACTGTGACCTCGTAGCGGCCTTCCGCCAAAATCCTTCCCTGCCAGCATGCTTGAGACTGCGCTGCCGTTAGCTCTCCCGAACTGGCTCATCAGCGCCAGTCTGCATCTTTCCGCGAATGCTACTGTGAGGCCCACATCGGGACCATTGCCCTCCACGGAGTAGGCAACTGCTACGATACGTTCATCCACAACCATATTGCGGAAACCCCCATGTCAACAGCCTGCGCAGACTCCAAACAGAATCGCTCTCTATCTTGATCGTCCTCCCGGAGCCGATGCTCTTGTGCGCCAAGCGGCTGGGGAGTTGCGCTTGCTCTTCAGATAGGCCCAGTGGTTACGGATCCTTTCCGGAATCCGCGATGTGTCGAAGCCCTCGTCCAAGGTGCCGTGGTGATAGAAGTAGTTGCGCATTTGCCTCACGTCCCACACTACTTTCCACATCTCTTTGGACTCGAACCACGCCTTCTCCGCTTGCTCCTTCAGATCCGCAGATGGCCAGAAACTCGCTTTCGGACCATAGCGTATGGTCATCAGTACCGTCCACTCGCGCATTACTCCCGCTGCCTGTGCAATGCGGCCTGCATTCAGAAGCTTCTCAATGAGGCGCGCATACACGGCTATGTCTTGATCTATCGGTTGTTGAGGCGATCTCCGCTCCGCGACCGGCACAAACTCCACCGCTAGATCGCGCACCGAGCCGAAGAGCTCAGCAGGCATGAGCACGTTTTCAAATAGCCGCTCGGGCAATGGCCTGTCGAGTACCTTCAG
>JAGVTS010000022.1 GCA_019136685.1 Bacillota bacterium
CTACTCCCGGTTCCGGGTGGCGCTCGGCATCGCATGCGTAGCCTCAGGCTACGCCGTGGCATGGACGGTGTCCGAAGTGGGAGTAGCTATGGCTTTCCTGCCGGTAACGGGCATTGTGTGCGTTGGGACCCACATCCTATTCACACAGGCAAGCGTAGCTGTGCTTCGTCGTCTTCAGCGGCGCAAGTCAATCTACTACAGGAAGACAAACCTGCTTGCGATCTCTGACTTGGTCTTCAAGATGAAGGACAACGCCCGCATCCTCGCGCAGGTCGCCATCTTGAGCGCCGTGGTGCTGACTGCTTCGGGAGTGATCTACACTCTCACCGCAGGCCCGGCGGCAAGCGCAAGCAGTTTCTACGCCAGAGCCATCTCATTCGTCCTGCCGGCTACAGACGATTCGGTGCGTATCGCCGAGGACTTCAAAGACCGCCTCACAAGCGCCGGCGCGGCGATCACCGACTCGGCGATAATGCGGGCGCTACAGGTCAAGGTCCCAGACATATCCGAAAAGGGCGTGGGGCTCATCGTACCGGCGGATGACTACAACCGCTGGGCGCGGGAAACGGGCGCGGTCGAGGCCCGTCTGAACTACGGGCATGTCACACGCATAACGCAGAATAGCCCCAGCCGTACGCGCCCCGATGACGCAGGCCAAACCATCCACGCTGTAGCAGGGGCAACCGACCTGATGTTTGTAACAGACGGAGCGATTTCCGCGCCGCTCGTCAACGGAACAGAAGACGCAGCGTTTGTGCTGGTGTGCGATAACAGCCGATTCTACGAGCTTGTGCGCGATCTTCCCGCAGAACACCGAAAGACCTGGTTCAGCTGCGAGCTTTCTAACTGGATGCGGGCCGTGAAAGCGGAGCAGACTGCAAGAAGAGCAATCCCCAAGGAGTATCCAGTGATATACGTGTCGCGAGTCGAACAATACTCGCAGATGATGGCGGACATCCACATGACAATGCTCACCGCGATGTTCGTAGCGTTTCTTTTCTTCCTAGCGGCGGGGTCGATGCTGTACTTTAGATTCTTCCTGGAGATCCAGGAGGACCAGGCGAAGTATATCGCCCTCCGCCGAATCGGCCTGACGTGGCACGAGATCCGCCGAATCGTGACCCGGGAGATGGCTGTGATGTTCTTCACCCCATGGGTCGTCGCGTTCGCGCATCAGATGGTCGCGCTTCGTTCGTTCTC
This sequence comes from Bacillota bacterium, assembly GCA_019136685.1. Taxonomy (GTDB): domain Bacteria; phylum Bacillota; class DTU025; order DTU025; family DTU025; genus UBA5389. Next base: position 1,201 of record JAGVTS010000022.1, read on the forward strand.
GACCGTTACGCCAATGATGCCGATAGAGGTGTGGAAGTACGGAGCGATCGCCGCCGGCATCTTCCTCGCCCTGCAGATAGTCTACTTCCTGCTGGCGCGGGCGGCCTACCTCCAGGAACTGGCCCCGGCGGTGAAGTAACGCCCAAGACAACGCGGTCAGTCGGGAACAGCCCGTCTGGTGACCACTGCATCACCCCTTGTCAGCGAGGGTCAGATCGTGGGAGCCGTTGCGCTGGTCAGAAGCGCTGAGGATCTGGCGAAGGCGGTCTATCAGATCACCAGTAACCAGCCCAGTTCGGCTATGGAGGACATCCTGGGCCATTCGCCGGCGATCCGCGACGAGGTGGGCGATTGCTCTCTGCGGCTTCAGGTCAAGCTCTTGAGGGCGCTGGACTCAGCAGAACACGGCTCAGTATGTGCTGCATACGTGCGTAGACGATGTCGTTGAGCCGGGGCATCTCCCCGTAAGGCTCAAGAAGGCGGCAGACGCCGCCGCGTCAAGCGAGGCGAGCAAGGCCGATTGCCCGTAGCCCGAACAGCGGAAGGGGAAACCTAGTCCGTGACGAATGCTGTTGTTACTCCGAGGATCGGGAGGCGATGTCGTAAGTGCGGTCATCCCGCACCGCGAATCCATGACGGTCGAGTTCAAGAGCGATGCTAGCCCCATCGGCGATGACGAGCTTCTCGCCGCAATGGTCTGCATGGCTAACGCAGATGGGGGCGCCACATACTTGGGCATCGAGGATAATGGACGAGTGACCGGACTGAGCCCGAAGCATCAGAACCTCACTGGCCTCGCTGCTATGATAGCGGCGCGTACCATCCCTCCGCTGGCAGTCAGGGTGTCGGGGATACCCCGAGACGACGGAATCGTTGCCAAGATTGAGGTGCCCAAGTCCACTCGAGTAGTGGCCACCTCTCGAGGGCTTGTCACGCGCCGTCGGATCCAGGCTGATGGAACACCTGAGTGTGTGCCCTACTACCCGCACGAATTCGACACCCGGGCTTCGGACCTAGGACTGCTTGACTATTCCGCACGCCCTGTCATAGGGGCCTCTGTGGAGGATCTGGATCCTCTGGAGCTCATAGGCTCCGTCGGATGATTGAGCGGCTCGGCGGCGACAGGAACCTGCTCGCACTAAGCGACGAGGAGCTGACGGGGGCACTAGCCCTTACGCGCCGCGTGGACGGAATTCGAGTTCCGACGGTGGCTGGACTGCTCCTACTGGCCAACGAGGAATCTCTGCGCGAGCATGTACCTACACACGAAGTTGCATTTCAGGTGCTCGAAGGGCCCCTCGTCCGAGTGAATGACTTCTATCGCATGCCGCTGTTCAGAGTATACGAACGAGTACTCGAGCAGTTTGAGGCGAGGCTTCGCGACGATGAGATCATGGTCAGGTTCATGCGCATTCCGGTGCCCAACTACGACGAGTCCGCATTTCGCGAAGCATTCGTCAAC
>JAGVTS010000175.1 GCA_019136685.1 Bacillota bacterium
CGTCGTGTTCAACGGTTCAAGTAAGCCGCTTTGCGGCAGACGCGAGTAGCGGAAGGCCCGGGGGTCTTCCGCTACGCATTTGGCGCGGGTAAGAATGGTTTTGACGGACAGGCATGGAAGTCACCATGTGAGATGAACGCTCGAAAAGGAGACTTCCATGCCACACGATTATTATGCCCGATCGGTGAGAGCACTGCAACTAGCGGACATGAGCGAAAGCACGCAGGAGGCCTATACGCGTGCGGTTCGCATGTTGGTGGAGTTCTACGAGAAGCCGCCGGAACAGATTACCGAGGAAGAGCTTCAGCAGTACTTTCTCTACCGCCGCAATATCGACGGGTGGTCTTCCGCTACGTTGCGCATCGCGATCAGTGGCGTTCGCTTCTACTTCGTGAATGTCCTCGAGCGCGACTGGCGGATCTTTTCTTACCTCAAGGCCAAGCGAGCACCTCAACTGCCCTCCATACTTGATCGAAGCGAGGTGTATCGCATCCTCGGCTGCGTCCACGCATTCCATTACTACACATGCCTGGCGGTGATCTATGCCTGCGGCTTGCGGATATCCGAGGCGATCGGGCTTCAGGTGGCCGATATCCACGGCAAACGGAATCTGATCCATGTACACCGCGGCAAAGGCGCGAAGGATCGCTACGTCCCTCTTCCGACGTCTTCGCTTCAGTTGATGCGCTCTTATTGGTCGAAACACAGGCACCGCACCTTCCTTTTCCCCGCCTGCGCTCGGAGCTACGCCACAGCATCAGCAGCAACCAAGCCGATGACCATTGCCGGTGTCCAAGAGGCTTTTCGCAAAGCCAAAGTGGCAGCCGGTATCACCAAACGGCGCGTCACTGTGCATACATTTCGGCACTGCTATGCGACGCATCTACTTGAGGCAGGCGTGAGCGTGAGAGCGGTACAAGCATATTTGGGCCACAGCCGGCTACAGACCACTGCCGCCTACCTGCACTTCACCGAGAGCGGCATGAAAGAGGCCTTTGCCATCATCGACAGCACAATGAAGGGGTTTGGATTTAGGCATGACCACGGTCAATGACATCTTCCGCGCCTTTGGTCCTGAGTACATCACGCGCTTCGGCGCCACCATGCCCTGGGAGCATGTGAAAGTCATCAACGCCATCATCAAGTGCCGCACCGATGGGGCGGGCACGGCGCTATACCGATGCGTTGAATGCGGAGCGTCCCATACCGTCTATCGCTCATGTGGTAACCGCCATTGCCCTATGTGCCAGCATCATAAAACGCGCCAATGGCTCGAAAGACACATGGAGCAGGTCTTGCTCGGCCATCATTTCATGATGACCTTCACGGTACCCCAGGAGCTGCGACACTTCATCCGCAGCCATCAGAAGGTGGCCTACTCCGCGATGTTCCGCTCTTCCTCAGCGAGCATCAGAAAGCTCGCCAATGATGGCCGGCACATCGGCGGTGATCTTCCAGGGTTCTTCGGTGTTCTACATACATGGGGCCGCACCATGGAGTACCATCCCCACATCCACTATGTTGCGGCCGGCGGGGCCCTCTCAACCCTGGATGGTACCTGGCATCCTTCACGGGTCGATTTCTACCTTCCTGTCCGTGCTCTTTCCAAGATCTTCAAGGCCAAGTTTCGCGACGAGATGCTGAAGGCGGACCTCTTTCACAAGATCCCCGCCGAGGTCTGGGAACACGACTGGAACGTCAACTGCCAGGCGGCAGGGGACAGCTCCGCCGTGCTGAAATACCTTGCACCTTATGTGTTTCGAGTTGCGATCTGCAACAGCCGCGTTGTCGCTGTTGAAGGCCGCCGGGTCACCTTTCGTTACACGAAGTCCGGTAGTAACCGCCCAAGAACCATGCAACTCGATGTCATGGAGTTCATACGCCGGTTCCTGCAGCATGTTCTACCCACCGGGTTCATGAAAGTGCGTTACTACGGCTTCATGAATCCCAATAGTCGCACGTCGCTAGATCACATACAGTCCCTAATCGCAGCGAATTGCGAACTCCCGCCACCCCGGGCACAGCTCGCGCCCCGGCATCCCATCCCTTGTCCCAAATGTGGCGGAACCTTGCAGCTCTACGGCCTCACTTGGCCAAACCGTCGACGTATTCGGGCGGGCTAGTCGACGCAACCGCCGGTGGAAGAACGGAAGGACAGGTGACCTATATGACGCCACGGCCCTGCCGACGCTGCACTTGCTTCAACGCGCCCTACTCGCTGCAGTGGACTCCATTTCTGTGCCCGCCTCGACTCACTTCACCAGTCGTTTCACCTGTGCATCCCACCAACACCCTCCTTAGGATGGCCTTTCACCCCGTTTTGCCCGCCCTTGCTGACCTTATGTGAGTTCGCCAGTCCCGACCATTACCCATACCCGCATCTGCCGCTCCGGGCTTCTTGAACTGAGGATTGAGAGGAGCCACAATGGAGGTGCCTTCCACGCGTGCGCTGCTCGGGCTCCTCACAATCCTTATTTGTTGGAGGTTGTCAGCGTGCAGCCGGATTACACAAGGGTTTGGTACCATGGCTCTCCGGACCAGCTGCATCACCTGCGTCCTGGGAGTGCGATCACCCAGGACCCTGATTTGGCGAGTGTCTTCTCACATAAGCCTTCCCTCGTGTTTCAGGATCTTAACGAAGTGGGCGATCGCGTCA
>JAGVTS010000091.1 GCA_019136685.1 Bacillota bacterium
AGAAGGTGGAATTGAGCACCTGCTTCCTCTTGTCGACTTTCTCAATGCCCCCTGCAGGAACGTTCATGTCCTCATCCACGACGTAGCCGGTCAGGCCCGCCCATTCAGAGAGGTCGCCGTCGACAACAACCGGCGCAGCAGTGCGCACGGCTATTGCGCTCTTCTCGGCAGGTGCAAGCCTGATCTTCTCCCACTCGTCGAGGTATGCAGGGGTAATGGCGTACTCGGCATCACTTGGCACGAACCCGATCTTCGACATGGCGCCTGAGATAGCGGGATGTGACATGAACAACTTCCAGATCAGCTCGGATCGATGGTTCTCCAGCATGAGCAGGATGATCCCCTGATCGATGCCGACATACTGGTCCGAATACCAGTTCGAGTCGACGTTGAACCCCGACACGAACCCGTACTTGCCCCACACCAACCCGCCCTCGCGTTCGAGCATCGCCCGGATCGCCGCCATCGATAGCCCCGGCGTGAAGGGCATTGACGCTATGGATGCGTATGGCGCCACAGTGCCGTCGTGGTTGTTCTCGGACGCGCCGTACGGCTTGTAGCCAGCCGGGCCGTCACATGCTGAAATGCCCCAGATATCCATGTCGTAGGTGGAGTAGTTGAACCGTCGCAAAACCGCGAACAACCTGTTGACTCTGGCGGCAGTAGCAGCATTGTTGAAGTAGTTGGCGTATTGGTCTTCCTTGTTGCGAAAATCAACCCATGCGGCAGGGTATTGGTACACGAAGAGTGTCTCTTGCGGAAGACAGATGTAGTTTTCATTTACAGGACGGAAGATGTTGTCCCACACAGACGGTTCCACAGGATGTGTGGGGGAGCCCACGGCGAGGACGTACGCCAGCAAACCCTCGTTGAACGAATTCCACCTGGCCGAAAGGAACCCGACTTCCGGCTTCCAGCCCATCGATAGGGTATCGCCGTCGTTCATCATCCACTGCCAGTCGGCATCGGCGAAGAGCTTGTTGGCTAGGGCCTCAACCTCAGTCCCTGCGAAGTACTGCCCTGAGGCGAGGGCGCCTGCAAGGAACAGGGTAGTATCGATCGAGGAGATCTCTGAGTCTCCGAACCTGCGTCCCTCCGCCATATCGACGAAGTGATAGTAGAAACCCCTCTGCCCTTCTACGCCTCCGCTCGCAAAGGTCTCGAGCGTCGCAAGGGCCCGTGCGTATCCCTCATCGCGAGTGATCCACCCTCGCTCCACCGCAACAGGAATCGCCGACAGCCCAAAACCCACAGCCGCTATACTGCAAGGCGAACCCTTCATAGTGCGATCACGTATCAGCCCGTTGTTGGGATTCGCTTCGTGCCACAGGTAGTCGAAGGTCTTACGCTCAAGCACGTCCAGAATCGCCTCGTCGTCCATCTCGAGAATGCCCGCGACTTCGGCCTTGACGTGCTCCGGGATCTGCCGTATGAGCTCCTCGCGGGAAAGCGACGCTGCAGCGAGCCCGATTCCGTCGATGAAGAACTTCTCCCGGAGGGGCAGTTTCCTGCCTGCTTCGTCCACATGGGCCCAGGCCAGGTATACCTTATAGATGCCGCTCGGCCTCAAGTTGCTCATCTCGTCAGGGAGCGCGTACTTCACCTGGTTCCATCCGGGCTTCACTTCGGATGTGGCGAACACACCGCCCACCCACGCCCATCCGTCGGAAAGATCGGCAAGCCCCAGAAAGAACATTGTGGGGTTGAGCTTGTTCGCGGGGGGTAGATACACATTGAGAGTCACTTCACGCTGACCTATCCAGGCCTCAAGCCGCTGGCCGACGAGGTCCAGTGCAAGTTTGGTCTCTACGGCTTTTCCGTCCGGGATAACCGCGACGGAACGCGACCCATGACACACCACACCCGACTCCAGCTGGAACTTGGCGCCTGTGTTGTCGTTGTCGTATCCGGCAAGTTCCGCTTCATCGTCCATTGCCCATAGCCAATTGCCCACGGGTCCACCCGGCGCTGCCGAACCTGCACCATCGAGCTTCGCCGCCCATATCCCATCTACATAGAACGGTTCAGCCAAAGGCGCCTTGGCGTTGCTCTCGTCTACCGCAAAGAAGGACAGATAGATCTTGTAGTGACCGCCCTCCTTGACGTTCTTCATCGCGCCGGAAAGGGTATACGCGATGTCATTCCATCCGGGCTTCACTTCGACTCTGGGAAACACGCCGTCGACCCATGCCCATCCGTCCGAAAGATCGGCCATTCCGAGAAAGAAGGAGTTCGGCGCTACCTTCATCTTTTCCGGGATGAACACATGAATCGCTAGCGCGTCATTGCCGATCCAGGCAGCCAGAGTGTCGCCCGCGATATCCACGGCGATCTTGGTTTCCGGAGACTTCCCGCTTGGGGTGATCTTCAGGGACCCTGAGCCTTGCCTGACAACCTCGCGAGAGAGTTCTATCTTCGCACCGGTATTGTCATTGTCGAACTTCGCAACTTCCTCGGCAGTGTCCATGCTGAACAGATATGACCGGTCCATGCCAGTTGCGTTCACCAAGCAGCAACATGAAAAGGTGAACACCACGGCCAACGCCAAAGCCACGAACCTTTTCAAATTGGTCGCCCCCTAGCAGTTGATATTGGCCTGACCGAGAACGATCTTGACCCTGTGGGTCTTCCCATCACGAAGAGCCGGTAGCAG
>JAGVTS010000168.1 GCA_019136685.1 Bacillota bacterium
TTCTGCTTTACGGCAGCTGAGCGACAGTTCGGGCCGAGGCCACCAGTCTCAGTCCAAGGCCGCCAGGCGTAGGCTGGTAGGAAGCTGCATGCGCAGGCGCACGGGGGCGGCGAAAGCTGGCAAAATCTAGTCTGTTCGAATTCTGAACGCATTTCTGCTGACCTGTTCAATTTGGTGACAATGGTTGGTGCATAATCGAACGCATAACTGCATGAGGCGGCGGAAGGACGCAGACAATGAGAGTTCTTTGCAGATACGGTGCCACGGAGAGGTAACATATGACATAATGCCCCATTAAACCAGGCCGGTAGCACCATTTGCTGGGGCTGTGCCCATCGGATAGTCCAGTCGCGATGGTTTATGCACGTATACGTCGCGATATGCATCAGTCACTGTCCGATATCGCGACACATCTCCGGAAATGCGTTCGAAAAGCGAACAGGTCATCAAAAGGCCAGCTCAACGGCGGTATGAGCCTGACGTGCAGCGTACGGCCTCAAAGCTGATCCACCTACTCCCTTATGTACCCACTGAATTGTCTCGCCTTCTCCATCATCGATTGCAGCCTGGTCATGACGTCTGCGATCATGCCGGGCACTGACTCAAGATCGGCTAGTCCCTGGAGGTATCCGAGGTTCCCGCGAAGCCTGACGATTGCCGCGGCCAGGCCGGAGTCGATTCCGGGCACGGTCATTAGCTCGGCCTCTGTCGCGGTGTTCAGGTTCAAGGCGAGGGGGATCGAGCGGTCCTTCTCCCATACGGCCCGGGCGATTCGGAAATCGCTGTTCAGGAGCCACAGCTCAGGGCCGATGTTGCCCCAGAGCGAGATAAGCCGTGGCTGCGACTCGGTCGAGGGAGCGATCGCGGCTGTGACTGCCGTGGTGAGCTCCCGCAGTCTCTTGATAAGCTCCTGTGCGTCGGCGCGGAATGCGTCGATGTTGCCCAGCCTGCCTGAGCGCGCGGCGCGTTCATACGTCTTCACCGCATCCTGGGACATAGTCGCGCCGTATGTGGTAGCTATGACCATGTCAGCCATGGCAGCCCTGTCTTCGGGGAATAGCTCCATGTACCTGTCGACAAACTCCATCATCGACACTGTTGGCTCGGCCTGGCGCCCCATTGCGCCGATGGCGGCGATGATCTTGAGGTCAATATCGAGACTGCGGCCTGCCAGGCGCTCGTCGTTGGTCATCCTGTAAAGCAGAGTCGCGATGACTCCTTCGCAGGCCATCATCTGCTGGCCGGTCTTCAGGGTTTCATGATCGAACAGAATGGACGTTTCGCTGTCGAGGTAGAGCTCGTAGGCATCGGCGCATTCATCCATGCAGGTCGGGGTCGTCTTCCCATGGATGTAGAGGTTCTCTCGGACTCCGTGGACTCGCATGTGTGCGTCAATGCCGCTGTGCCACAGTCCTCGAACTTGCGCTACCAGGCCTGCCCGTTGGGGCGTGGCAGACTCGATCTGGTCCGCCACGACCGTCTGGAAGTGTTCGGCGAAGCCTTCGTCGAAAGCAGTCTGGTAGTCGGTGACTGCCATGCTCATATGCATCTTGGTAGAGGGCGAGGGCCGGTCGGCGAAGCTGGGCACGAGGTTTCGTATGATCACATGGCCCATCTCGTGGCAGAAAGTGCTGACGACGCCGTTGTCTTCGACAGAAGCCTCGTCTACAACCATCTCCACGTATCCGGAAGGGACGAAGGTCCTCTCGCCATCTGTGTCAAGCCAGAATCCGACTCTTGCGAACCCGCCCTCTCTGCTAGACAGGAGGAGGAATGCGGGGCCGACGAGGCTGGGCAGGGTACCCGACCCCGAGCCTGAACCGACGGAAGCGTCCGGCCTGCCCGGTTCGTCTGCTCCGCTCAGCGTCGCCAAGCGACTCTGCCTCTCCATCCTGAGTGCCCGTGCCGCGGGGCCAGTGGTGAGCTTGCGCTTCAAAGCATCTACAATTCTGCCCACAGCCGAATCGGCCACGGGTTCCCGGAGCACAGGATACGCCCGGTCGGATGGGCCCTGCTGATGCAGAATTCCTCCGGCGTCATCAGTGAGAGGAACCAGAATCCGTAGTTCGTCCATTCTGCTGGCGCTCCTTTCATACGTAGCACTCTTGCGGCCAGAGCGGCCCTCACCTTCTGGCAGCCCTCTCGGTACTCGCCGAGCTTCTGTCGGGCACTTCACCGCGGCGTAGCTATCACCACGCGGGGCCTAAGGATGATCTCTTCTGCAGTAGCTATGATGAGTACGTTCCATGGCCTACGCATTTCGCGGTCGGTACTGGTAATCCTCCCGCACCGCATCGGCCGGCTGGTGTTCGCGTCGTAGGCGTGCCCCAGTGCGGGTGACGCAGCCGTTGGTGCACTCAGCATGCTGAGACTGTCGTCCGAAGAGTCGAGGAACGCCCTCGCGGGCGTTCCTCGGTTGACCAGATGTGGTCTCTGCAGGAATCCACGTGTTGCCAAACACGTGCTGCAGACGTATGAGGCCTGCGTGGTACCATACCACGATAAGGCGGGGGCGACATCGTTGCGACGGCGCCTGTGGCCCGGCTGTTACTGAGCTGAGAGGCCGAACGGGCGCTCTTCCTCTTCCTCTTCCTCTTCCGCAGTCTCTTCCAGATCGAGCTCAAGCTCAGACGATTCCTCTGACTCGTCCTCGACGTCCTCAGTAATGGTCTCTTCGATCTGCTCCTCCACGGGGACTTCTTCGACCTCTTCCTTCTTCTTGCCGCAGCCGGCCAGCGACAGTGCGAGCAGCAACACCAGGAACAGCGTCAGGAGCTTCTTCATGGTAACCCTCCATCCTGATACATGAAATCTTGTACTTGGATTCGGAGTTTCCTCCTGCACCATTACCCATAATACCACGGCATTTCTATTTGTGAAGACCTGAACAGTTGAATTCTTCGCGGAGCTGTTGCTGCAGCCTTCTCATGTCTTCGAGGCCTGTGCTTCGGTCCTTCTTGCGGGCAGCCATCAGGGCGCCGAACATCGGCACAACCACTTCCTCTGTCAGCACTGACACCGTGACTGCAGTCTCCAGAACGTATGCCATATCGACGAAGGCCTTTTCGATATCTGACGAAAGCTCCCCCTCCAGAATGGCACAGACCGATTTCAGCTGTTCCTGGGCGAGCCAATGGTCCTCACCGTCGAGGAAGGCGCGTAGGTCGTCGAGGTCATCCTGAGGGAGACGCCAGTCGGTAGCCCCCAGGTTTTCCTCAAGATGCAATACTGTAGACGGTCCAGTCAGGGCGCATACGACCTGCGGCTGGCTGAGCACCCAGGCTATGCCGACTTGAGCAGGCGTCTTGCGGTGTCTCTCCGCCAGGGTCGCCAGGCGGGCGGCCACTCGCAGGCCCGACTCGAACTGCTCGCGCTGGAAGAGTGGATCATAGGAGCGTATGTCGCCGGGTTCGAACACATGGCCGCGCTTGATAGCGCCGGTGAGCAGACCTCGAGCAGTGACACTGAATGCGATGGCGGCCACGTCGTGGTTTTTGCAGATCGGCAGGCGTGTGCGAACGGCGTCCCTGGCAGCGGCCGACAGCTCCATCATCACCGAAAAGGGTCTGCCGACGGTGCAATACTCCCGAACACGATCAGGCGGCAGGTGGCTGACTCCCCAGGCTCTGATCTTGCCTGCAGCCTTCAGGCTCTCGAACGTACTCACGACCTCGGCAACCGCAGCGCGCGGATCATCGTAATGGACCTGGTACAGGTCGATGTAGTCAGTTCCCAGGCGCCTGAGGCTAAGATCGCAAGACGCGCGAATCGCCTCCGGCGACAGATCGCTGATTGCTCCCTGTCCTGCCAAGCCCACCTTGGTCGCCAGGCACACGTCGTCGCGGAAGTCGCGTATCACGCTTCCAAGGAACTCCTCGGCATCGCCGTACGCGCTGGCTGTGTCGAAGAAGGTGACTCCGAGGTCGTGAGCATGGCGCAACACTCGCGCGAATTCGGCCCTGTCTTTGGCGCCATATGCCCCCGACAGGCCATAGCAGCCTACGCCGATCTGTGACACCCGGAGGCCGTCCCGCTCATAGTGGTGCATGTAAGCACCTCCATTCCTGATTTGATCATGATTCTGTATCGATGTGGGTTGCACCTTCAGGACCGCGCATGTTGCGGGCGAGGTAAGCCTGCGACATCGCCACAGGGGCGCTGGCTATGGGCGCGAAGGCGCCAGTTCCGATGAAAGCCGCCTTGCGCAGGCATTTCAGCAAACCGCGTCTAGCAGGGAGTCAGCGGACCTGCAACAATACGGTACGGTTTCTGCGCGAACCGTCTCAGGGAGAGTACGGTTTGACCGGCGGTAGCGACGAAGGCGGCCGACTTTGGGGCTTTCTGGGGAATTCGCGGCTGTCTGAAAAACGAGGCTCCGCCGGCGGCGCGAACTCAGACAACTCGTCCCCGTTCAACCGTGCTAGATCTGTGAAGGTCAAGGGAAAAACCGTGTTAGGAATGAGTAGGATGGCGCACCGCCGCCGCCCGGCAAGGAGCCCACTGTGCGGCGCCCAGGCGGCGATGCCCACCGAACCCACCAGACCGGCTGCCAGATCGCTTGCCCAGAATTGCCGCCAAGAAACATTGCCAAGAAACGAAGAAACGATATTGCAGTCCTGTGCGAATCATGTATAATCCATTAGTGATGACAGTAAACCTCCGGTTTACTGTCGCTAAACCAGTCAACTCAAAGTTTACTACACCTAAACTCCAATCACGATTGAGGGCTTTTGCCAATGCGCGTTCCGGCGCGGCATGGCAGGAATTCCGGCGGGAGGGGGTGGACCGCATGAACATCGGGAGAAGAATCCGAAACCTTCGTCTCAAGAAGGGGCTTACCCAGGAAGAGCTGGGCGAGCGCACGGACCTCACGAAGGGCTACATCTCTCAGATCGAGAGGGATCTCAGTTCCCCGTCGATCGAGACCTTCTTCAACATCCTTGAGGTGCTGGGTTGTCCTCCGCGAGAATTCTTCGACGAGGGGAAGCGGGAACAGAAGGTTGTGTACACCGACGAGGACCTGACCGAATTTGCGGATGAGGAGCGAGGCTATACAGTCCAATGGCTTGTGCCCGAGTCCAACGAAAACGAGATGGAGCCGATCCTGCTCACCATTGCTCCGGGCGGGAAGTTCAAGGAGTTTGAGCCGTCTTCTTCTGATACTTTCGCCTACGTGCTAAGCGGAAGCGTTGAGGTTCGCCTGGGAAGTGCCGTGTACTCTGCCAAAGCCGGCGAGACCATCTACTACCAGGCGTCGGAAGAGCACCAGATCGTAAATGACGGCGATGCCCCGTCGCAGTTGCTCCTGGTTGTCACCGATTCTTACTTGTGAGGCGCGCAGCAGGGCGCTTGCTGCATGCCGAATTGCTGCTATGTAAGGGGGAGCGATGATGGCTGATGATGTGATTGTCCGTTTTGAGAATGTCACCAAGCAATACGATGATGACCCGGCAGTATTGGATGATGTTAGCTTCCGGCTGGAACGGGGCAAGTTCTACACGCTGCTAGGCCCCTCAGGCTGCGGAAAGACGACGATCATCCGCCTGATCGCAGGATTCATCGAACCTACGAAAGGCCATATCTTCATGGACGGTCAGGAGATCAGCCGGATCTCCCCGAGCAAGCGCAAGGTGAACACCATATTCCAAGACTACGCGCTGTTCCCCCATCTGAACGTATTCGACAATGTGGCGTTCGGCCCGGTGGTCAAGCGGATGAAGAAGTCCGAGATCGCCGACGCGGTGCGGGGAGCGCTGCGCTTCGTCAACCTCGAAGGACTGGAAAACAGGGCTATCGCTGGTCTGTCAGGCGGCCAGCAGCAGCGCGTGGCCATTGCCAGGGCGATTGTAAACGAGCCGGAAGTGCTCCTTCTGGACGAGCCGCTCTCCGCGCTCGATCCCAAGCTTCGCACCGACATGCAGTATGAACTGAGGGAGTTGCAGCGCCGGCTGGGAATCACGTTTGTCTTTGTTACTCATGATCAGGAAGAGGCGCTCGCGCTGTCTGATGAGATATTCGTCCTGAACAATGGACAAATCCAGCAGAGCGGGACTCCGACTGACATATACGATGAACCGGTGAACCGGTTTGTGGCCGACTTCATCGGCGAGTCCAATATCGTCGCAGGCATCATGATCAGTGACTGCTTGGTTGAGTTTGCGGGTCGGCAGTTCGAGTGTGTGGACAAGGGTTTCCACCCCAACGAACCCGCCGAAGTCGTTATTCGCCCGGAGGACTTGGAGATCACGTCGGCCGACCGCGGCAAACTGAGGGCGCGTGTGGATTCTCAATTGTTCCGCGGGGTGCACTATGAGATATGTTGTTATGACGAGAACGGGAATGAATGGATTGTCCATTCGACCAGGAAGGCCACTGTAGGCGACGAGGTCGGGCTGGATTTTGGGCCTGATGACATACACGTTATGCGACTTGGCGAGACCGAAGACGAATTCGATAAGCGTATCGAATCGTATGAAGAGGCGCGCTATGCAGTATAGAACACGTAACATATACCTAATTCCATACGCGGCGTGGATCGTTCTCTTCGTCATCGCGCCCATCGTGCTCATCGCCTACTACTCCATGTTCGACATCGATGGGGCGCTGACCTTGGGCAACTACCGCAGATTCTTCACACCGGTCTACATGGGAATGGCAGTCAGGTCGTTTTGGTACGCGTTTCTGGTCACCATGTTCTCGCTGTTGGTCGCCTACCCGACGGCGTACCTGCTCACGAAGACAAAGCACAAGCAGCTCTGGCTGTTGCTCATGATAATGCCGTCCTGGATGAACCTGCTCCTTAAGGCATACGCCTTCATCGGCATGTTCGGGACATACGGTCCCGTTAATGCTTTGCTCAGCGCAGTGGGAATCGGAACGAAGCAGATTCTGTTCACTGAGTTCAGCTTCATATTCGTGGCGGTGTACATCTTCGTCCCGTTCATGATCTTGCCCATCTTCAATGCACTCGACGAGCTCAACCCGTCGCTGGTTGCCGCCGCCCGCGACCTTGGGGCATCGGGGTGGCACACGTTCCGTCGCGTGGTGTTCCCACTGACGATCAATGGCGTCAAGTCGGGATGCCGGGCGGTATTCATCCCGGCATTGTCGCTGTTCATGATCACGCGCCTGATTGCCGGCAACCGCGTGATTACGCTGGGAACCGCCATTGAACAGCACTTCCTTGTCACGCAGGACTGGGGCATGGGTTCGACCATCGCTGTGTTCCTGATCATCGCTATGGGACTGACCATGGTGCTGACGGGAAGCGGGGAGGAGGGCAGGCAGCATGTCAAATAACTCGAAGAAGCCGGGGGCAGCCATCGCCATATACCTTGTCGTGGTTTTCGTCATTTTGTACGCGCCCATCCTCTACCTGGCGTACTACTCCTTCAACAGCGGGGGGTCCATGCACAGCTTCGAGGGGTTCACGCTGGAATGGTACGGCGAGGTGTTCCAGGACACGCGTCTGGTCATCATTCTCCTGAACACTCTGGCCATCGCCTTGTTCTCGGCAGCCATATCCACGATGATCGGCGCTCTGGGCGCGATTGCCATCACGCACGTCAAGAGCAAGCAGTTCAGGAGCGCATTGCTCACCCTGAACAACGTGCTGATAGTGAGCCCTGACGTCATCATCGGGGCGTCTTTTCTGATTCTATTTGCCGCCATGGGGCTCAAACTCGGTTTCACCTCGGTGTTGGTCTCCCACATCGCTTTCAGCGTGCCCATTGTAGTGCTGATGGTGTTGCCGAAACTGCAGGAGATGAGCCCTACGCTGATCTACGCAGCCCGAGATCTCGGGGCCACCAGGTGGGATGTGCTGAGCCGAGTGATAGTCCCGTACATCTCCCCCGGGATCTTCGCAGGCTTCTTCATGGCCCTCACTTACTCGCTCGACGATTTCGCCGTCACGTTTTTCGTAACCGGAGACGGCTTTTCAACACTGTCGGTGGAGATCTACTCGCGGGCAAGGCAGGGAATCTCTCTGACCATCAACGCGCTATCAACCCTGATCTTCCTAGTTACCTTGGTTCTGGCCGTCGGCTACTATGCGATAAACACGCGCACGATCGTGTTGGGCAGGTCGGCTCGAACAGGCAGACCAGCTAGAGTGGAGGCGGGCGAATGAAGAAGGTTATGCAGGTGTTCATCACAGTGTTCCTCGCGGCATTCGCCCTCGTCGGCGTCACTTCGTATCTGAACTCGTCGAACGGTTACTCAGGTGCGGATACCCTCACTGTGTACAACTGGGGGGACTACATCGACCCCGATTTGATCGACAAGTTCCAGCGCGAGACCGGGATCAAGGTTGTGTATGAGACGTTTGACTCCAACGAAGCGATGCTGACGAAGATAGCTCGCGGGGGTACGGCATTTGACATCGTAATCCCTTCGGACTATGCGATCAACAAGATGAAGGCTGAGGGCATGCTCATTCGCCTTGATCATTCCAAGATCCCGAACCTTAAGCATATTGACCCGCGCTTTCTCGATCTGTCGTTTGATGAGGGCAACAAGTACTCCATCCCTTACTTCTGGGGGACGATGGGGATTATCTACAACCCTGAGCTCACTCAGGGAAAGGAGTTTTCGAGCTGGGAAGCCCTGTGGGACACGGACCTAAGGAGCGAGATCTTGCTCGTAGACAGCGCCCGTGAGGTAATAGGAGTGGGGCTGAATAGCCTCGGATACTCGCTCAACGATACCGACACCGACCATCTGCAGGAGGCGTACCGAAAACTGTGTGAGCTCACGCCGAATGTGAAGGCGATTGTCGGAGATGAGATCAAGATGCTGTTGGCGAATGAAGAAGCCGCCGTCGGAGTAGTGTGGTCGGGAGATGCCGCGATCATCATGGACGAGAACGACAAGCTCGATTACGTCATACCCAGTGAAGGATCCATGGTGTGGCTAGACAACATTGTTATCCCCAGAACCGCCAGAAACATAGAAGGGGCGCACCTGTTCATCAACTTCATACTCGACCCGGAAAATAGCGCACAGAACACCGAATACGTCGGGTATGCGACGCCCAATGCGGCGGCCCTGGAATACCTGCCGGAGGAGATAACCGGCGACGAGAGGTTCTACCCCGGCCCCGACGTCACCGACAACCTCGAGGTCCTTGCTAACCTGGGGAAGCGGATGCTCGGCTACTACAACGAGCTGTTCTTGGAGTTCAAGATGCATAGGAAGCGGGCCTAGACTAGACCCAGCCGCCGTCAGACAGGCGCCGCCAGGCGGGCCCGAATGCCGGGGAGGAGGACGCGCTACTCACGGGCGAGGGCCGGCAATGCAATCGTCTAGTCAGAGTCCACCTTGCGCAGCTCGCGAATGACTTCGCGACTGATCAAAACCTTCATCTGTTGGGGCAACTCCACCTTCTCGGAGTCCGCGCCGCAGAAGACGCGCAGATCGCGGGCGTTTGCTCCCGTTTCGACCGATCGTTGCCAGCGTCTCGCAGCGATGCGTCTTCTGCGCTCTTCGCTATCCATCACGACGACACATCTCCCTCCCATACGATGATCGTCTGACTCGTCATTCACACTGAGCATATCATGCGTTCGCGCGAAACATATGCCCCCGGAGAAATGGCCCGAGCGCAGTGAGCACGCTCGGGCCTCTGAACACTCTCGCCCGCCGCCTGATCAGGCCTGGCCCAGTATCGCGGCCAGATCCTGGTCGACGGTGGTGATTGGCATGATGTTGAACTTCTCCTGCAGCACCTTCACGACCGGGGGCGTGAGGAACTCCGGCAGTGTGGGGCCCAGCCTGATGTTCTTGACTCCCAGATGCAGCAGTGAAAGGAGTATGCACACTGCCTTCTGCTCATACCACGACAGCACCAGGGACAGGGGAAGTCCATTGATGTCGGTGCCGAAGGCCTTGGCAAGCTCCATGGCGATCACCACTGCAGAGTAGGCGTCGTTGCACTGGCCTACGTCCAAGAGCCTGGGTATGCCGGCCACTTCGCCGAAGTCGAGCTTGTTGAAGCGGTACTTCCCGCACGCCAGAGTGAGAATGACACAGTCGTCCGGCACACGCTGTGCAAGTTCGGTGTAGTAGTTCCTGCCGGTCTTTGCGCCGTCGCAGCCCCCAATCAAGAAGAAGTGGCGGATCTTGCCTGCCTTTACCGCGTCGATCACCTGTCCGGCCACACCCATCACGGCATTGTGCCCGAACCCAACGGTGATGTAGTGCTCGGGGCCGTCTTCGGCAAAGCCCGGCTCGGCCAGCGCCGCGTCTATCACGGGGGAGAAGTCGCGAGTCGCAATGTGGCGCACGCCCGGCCATGCCACGAGGCCGGTGGTGAATATGCGGTGCTTGTATGAGTCCTGGGGCTTCTGTATGCAGTTGGTGGTCATAACGATAGCCCCGGGGAACTCGGCGAACTCGCGCCGCTGGTCCTGCCAGGCGCCGCCGTAGTTGCCCACCAGGTGAGGGTACTTCTTGAGGCCGGGGTACCCGTGACACGGCAGCATCTCGCCGTGGGTATAGACGTTGATGCCCTTGCCTTGTGTCTGCTGCAGAATAGCCTCAAGATCCGCGAGGTCGTGGCCGGATACCAGTATGGCGTGACCCCGCACGGGGGTGACTCGCACGCGAGTAGGCGTCGGGTTGCCGTAAGCTGTGGTGTTGGCCTGGTCCAGCATGGACATTACCTTGATGTTCACCTCGCCGACGCGGAGCGACATCGCGAGCGCGTCGTCCAGCGTGAAGCGGTCGCGGGCGAGGAAGTCCATGGCCTCATGGAAGAAGCCGTAGACTTCGGCATCCTCGACTCCCAGTATCTGTGCGTGATCGGCGTAAGCAGCCATTCCTTTCAGGCCGAACAGAGCCAAGTCCGCCACGCCTGCAGCGTCAGGGCCCACGGCGGCTGAACGCGCGGCCCAAGCAGCTGACGCCTCTTCGCCCTGCTTGACCAGGCCGGCGAGGTCGTCGGCGGGGGCGAATCTGGCGGGCCCGCCGAGGTCGGGGGCAGCTTGGGCGCCCTCTTCCGCCTTGCCTGATGCCGTGCCCGAAGCCGCAAACGCACGGATGTACATGTCGCGTGCCTTGTCGCGCAGCTGGGCGGCACGGCGAATCAGGCCGGCCAAGCGCTCGGGGTCGAAGTTGACATTGGTGACTGTGGTGAAGAGCGCCTCCACCACGAACAGGTCGATTTCGCGGTCGAATGCTCCCAGCGCCCGCGCGCGATGAGCGTACATCGA
>JAGVTS010000115.1 GCA_019136685.1 Bacillota bacterium
CGCAGCGAAGCTGTTCTCCTTCGAAGCCATCGCGACCCATTCAGAGCTCAAGCCGGGATAGAGCAACCCAGTCCAGCTAGATGCGGCATCAACCACGAAGTGGGACAGTCGATATGGAACCAGCAGAGAGCCGACCACGTCGCCCTGGAGGGAAAAGGAATCCCACGCCACTCGGGCCTGCTGATCGCATCTGGGCATTCTGTTCTCGTCGTGCAGGAAGACCACCGAATTCGCAGAACACGGGGTACGGGAGCACACTGGCCATGAGATGTAGTCGCCATGCAGCACTGCGCGACGCTGGCGGGCTAGGCGTCGCCGCGTCTTGGCGGATGTGTTCACACGTGTCGGCCGGTGAATACTGCCAGGTGGAGGTGGAACGACTCTGAGCACAAGAAGATTCGACCTTGATGAGTACATTCACCAGAACAAGCAGGCAGCGCGGCAGGCGTGGCTCCGGGCAGAAGGAGCGAGGGTAGGTTCGCAGCGTCCGGCAAGGCGCCGCCCGAGGGATCCGGAGGAAGTCGCCATCCTTACGCAACTGGCCAAGGCCAGGCTTGACCGCGCGCTTGCGAATGGCGAGTTTGCCGTAGTAGAGAAAAGGAGGTATCGCCTCCGTGTGTTCGGATGACCTCTATCCGGTTCGCGAACGACTGACCCGAGCTATTGGCATTGCCGACTCGTTCAGGCGCCGCATGTACGTGTTGGGTCTTGTGACACGCGCCCTGGAGTCGGACGGCGTCACTGCGCCCATCTTGGTGGGAGGCGGCGCAGTGGACTTCTATGCGCTTGGAGGGTACGCTACTCAGGACATCGACGTAGTCATTGCCGCCCGCGACAAGCTGGATGCAGTCCTCAAGGAACTGGGGTTTTCGAAGGAACGCGGGCAAAGGCACTGGTACAGCCAGGCTCTGGATGTGGCGATTGAGGCGCCAGATGGTACTCTTGCCGGCTCGCTTGAGCGAGTTGCGATTGTTGATGTTGACGACTTGCAGGTACAGGTAATAGGTATCGAGGATCTGATCATGGATCGTTTGAGGGGCTACGTTCACTGGCAGTCGACTTCCGATGGAGAGTGGGCCGGAAGGCTGATTGCCTTGCATGAAGCCTCGATAGACTGGGAATACCTGAACTGTCAGGCTGAGAAGGAAGGGCTGCTGGAGGCGCTGGAGTCGGTGAGTCGCGCATGTGGCTCTTCATGATGGCTCGCATCGGCACAGTCAATCCGGTTCCTGATCGGGAGGATCTCAACTTATGGCCAGTCTCATGGGCTACTCCAGGCCGGCCGGTACATGGAGACGAGGCGCTCTCGTCGCCATAATGGTCATGGCGTCTGCAGCGACGCTGCTCGGGGCAGGGTGTCGCGGGCGCTCTGCGCTCCGTGATGAAGTCATGTCGTACTTCCCTGATAATGAGGAGTTTACCTGGACCTACTTTGGGTTTGCCGAGTACGGGCACAAGATGAGTGTTGATCGGATAACTAATACGAAGTCGCCGGGCAACGTGGTCTATGAGATCTCGGGTGCTGTATTCGACATGTCAGACGGCGAATCCGGGCGCGACTTCAGCTTTAGCCTTGAGTACATCTTCACCCGTGATGACGTGCGCGAACGAATACTTCACAAGGACGTATTCCCTCACCGGATAGATGGTCTGGTAATGCTCAAGGCCCCGGTCAAGGAAGAACAGAAGTGGAGCTTCAGGGCCGAAGACGGAAGCGAGGTAGACGCCAGAATAACCCGGACGGGGAAAGACCTTGATGATGACTTGGCATACTGCGAGGTCGAATACACTACTCCCGACGCGAGCATGCGCGACGGGCTGTACCGGGAAACCAGGGTTTTCAAGAAGGGCTTGGGCGTGGTTGTCTTCAAGTCGACGATTCTGCCGGATGTCGAGTTCAACTACAGCCTTACGTCGACATCTCGGTCTCGCTGAGCTCAAGAGGTCAGCTTGGACGAAATGGTATCGAGGACTTGTTCTGCCATCGAGATCGCCATCTGAGCGTCCGCCGACACAAAGGCGTCTGACGGTATTCCTCCCGGCAGGCCATTGGGGTATCTTGTGGGGATGCAGTATTTGTCCAGTGGACCTCCTATTGTCGCCAGCGGTGCAAGATCGCGATGGATGGCAATGACATCCTGGCATAGCTCGGCAACCGAGTGCCCCCACACAGCCTCTGCTCCTTCATAGTATAGTAGCGCCTTTAGGGCTTTCTCCGCCGATTGCTGCGCGAGAAAACATGCCAGGTTGAAGCGCTCACCGGCAGCTGAGTACCTGGCGTCGTCCAGGTCTCGTTGGGCCTGAAGGAACCATCTGCTTGCTTCGTCGCTAGGAGTTCTTCTCATATACAACCCTACCTCTAAGCACGGCCTCGCGCACGAATGAGCTCTCCCCTACCAGGCGCTCTATTTCGTCGGGAGTGTACACAAGTAGGTCAGTGGCCACCCTGGGCTGGACTGCGGAGTAGACATCGCCCAACCTATCTAGGAAGCGCCTATCGGTGTTCTCCACGATGATCAGGTCTATGTCGCCGGTAGAGCCGACGCGACCGTCCACTAGCTGGCCGAACAGGATCACCTTCTCGACACCTCGGGTCTTTAGAATCTCCACAACCCTGTTCAGCTCGCTATTGAGCAGCATTGCTCGCGACGCCGAGTCAGGCGTTCTGTAGCCCATGGGCCTACCTCCCAGTAATGCACTCTCTCATTGGCGATCATACCATGACACTTGCTGCGTGTCCCGGCGCCCTGCACCTCGATGACTTCGATCACTGCCGTCGCGCGCCGCCGTCCACACCCAGATTAACCTCGCGATTGATACTCAGCAGGAAATACATGAAGAATAATCGGGCCATCAGACCCGCGCTCGCGAGACGCATATTGGGCAAATCTGCAAGAATATGTAGCCAATATGCACCGTGAGAAGAAGGTGAATCCAGTTGTTCATCCTCAGCACGTATCCCAATACTAGGGTTATGCGCATTCTCATTGTCCTAGCTGTTGCATCTGCGATTCTCGCCGGATGCGGACCCGCGAGAAACGTGGGGTCGGTTCGGGGGACCATCACGGACGCGGTCACCCTGCTGCCTACAGATGGAGCAGAAGTAACGCTCATCAGCACTGCAATACTCACCGCCACCACCGGGTCGGACGGATCCTACAGATTGCCTTCTGTTGCAGCGGGAACCTATGAGGTGAAAGTCACGAAGGATGGGTATGTTGATAGGCTGGGGGACGGGGTGACGGTAACCAAGAGCGCTGCTACATCAGTTTCGATGGGCATGATCAGGCAAGCCGACTTGAAAGTGCTTGTGTACGATGACTCCCAGAATCATTTCGCGGCCGACGCCCTGGAGGCGCTGGGGATTGCTTTCACACAGGTCGATACCCCGGACGGGCTTGTGGATGAGATGACGAACCATGCGTGGCACCTGATCGTGGCGGACCACTGCAGTTACAGTAGCAGCGAGGCGATGCTGAACTGCCTCGCCGACTACGTGGACATGGGTGGGCGCCTTGCCATCTCCTCGTGGGATCCTGCAGACAGCGCATCCTCAAGGGCGCACGCACTTTGGGGGAGACTAGGTGCGGATTTCTCCGGATTTGCCGATGATGACGTCCTAGATGAGGATCCATTCACGGTGTTTAGGTGGGCTGCGGATCATGAGATCTTCAAATCGCCCAATGCTGTCCCGGACATCTCGGTAGACTACGTAGGTGATTACATTGTCGAAGGAACAGTGGCTCATGAGAGCGCAGGGGGTACGGCCGTTGCAGGCATAACCCACGCATACCAGGACGGAGAAGGTATTGTGTTCGTGACGGACAGCAAACTCACTGTGTTTAACAGTTTCCTTCTTGACTGTACGCAAGACGGCACAGGAGCAGGCGCCGATGTGGATAGCGATGCGGAGGAGCTATGGCAGAACGAAATCGTGTATCTGTTGTCATGGACCGACCCGTCGGCCGCCCAGTGCCCTCCGATTGGCCCCTCTTCGCTCCGTGCGGGCGCTAGCAACA
The DNA here is from genome assembly GCA_019136685.1 of Bacillota bacterium. GTDB lineage: Bacteria > Bacillota > DTU025 > DTU025 > DTU025 > UBA5389. Next base: position 4,020 of record JAGVTS010000115.1, read on the forward strand.
GCAAGTGATCAGGATCCGGCAATCCACCGGAACTGAGCGGGATCTCGGGCGGGGCATGTCCCCGCCCTGGTTTTTCGCGCCTGGATGATTCCAAGGAAGCTCACTCCACAGTCAGCTGGAGGATAGGATGGTCTTTTGTCGAATTGCAGATAGAGGCTATTGCCCGAGTGTGATCCGCTGCAGGGATCAGTTGAGGAGGCCGCAAGTTGCAGGTTCATCTCGCGCGTCCCGATATCACGCAGGCCGAAATCGACGCAGTTAACGAGGTCATCCAATCACCCATATTGGCCCTGGGCCCCTGGGCTATGCGGTTTGAGAAGGCGATCGCCGACTACGTTGGGGCAAAGCACGCGATTGCCGTGAACAGCGGTACCAGCGGGCTGCATCTTCTGGTGCGCGCGTTTGGAATCGGCGAAGGCGATGAGGTCATAACCACTCCTTTCAGCTTCATTGCCTCCAGCAACTGCATCGTGTATGAGCAGGCCCGGCCCGTGTTTGTGGATATTGAGCTCGGCACGGCAAACATAGATCCGGGCCTGATAGAGGGCGCGATAACTTCCCGCACCAAAGCCATCCTGCCGGTGGACGCGTTTGGCCAACCCGCCAGGCTCGACGCTATTCGGGAGATCGCCTCGAAGCATGGCCTCAGAGTCATTGAAGACTCCTGCGAGTCGCTGGGATCGGAATACAAGGGAACGCGCACCGGCAACGGCGCCTTCTGTGATGGCGCGGTCTTTGCGTTCTACCCGAACAAGCAGATCACAACGGGCGAGGGGGGCATGGTGGTCACGGACGATGACCGAACGGCCTTCCTGGCGAGGAGCATGTGCAATCAGGGGCGGGGAGAGGCGGGCGTGTGGCTATCCCATGAGCGACTGGGTTACAACTACCGAATGGACGAGCTGTCGGCAGCTATTGGCGCTGTTCAGATATCGAGGATCGACGAGATCATCGCCAAACGGCAGCGTGTGGCCGACATGTATGTCGAGCGCCTGTCCGCCATACCGGGGGTCCGGTTGCCCCAGGTCGATGCGGACGTCACCAGGATGAGCTGGTTTGTGTACGTCATACGCGTCGGTGTGGACGAGCACTCGCATGACCGCCAGTCGGCAGTGCGCGATCACGTAATGCGGCGATTCCAGGAGGCGAACATAGGGTGTCGACCCTACTTCACCCCAATCCATCTGCAACCCTTCTACCGTGACGCATTCGGCTTCAAAGAGGGCGACTTCCCTGTGACTGAACTGGCCGGGCGGACGAGCATCGCCATACCGTTCCATAACCACATTACCAGCGAAGAAGTGGATTACGTGGTCGGGGCGCTCGAACGCGCGCTGGACGAGACCCAGAGTAGCAAGTTCTTCGCGGAGCGCGGCATATGAACGGTTCGGACTCGAGATCGAGCCAGACGCCGAACTCGAGCCCGACACGCCCGGCCAACCTGGCAGCTCGAGTCGCGATGGTATTGATCGGGCTATTCGTGCTGGGCGCGAGCATTGCGTTCTACGTGCGGGCCGATGTGGGCGCCGATCCCTTCACTGTGCTGGCTTTGGGCATTTCCAAACGCACCGGCGCTACCGTAGGCGTGGCTACGCAGCTGGTCGGAGCGGGGCTCCTTGTGCTCCTCCTTGCTATAGACCGAAGACATATAGGAATAGGTACGTTGCTCAACGCGGTGCTGGTGGGCGGGTCTGCAGACATCGTGCTGCGGTTTGTTCCTCGGCCTCTGGGCCTTCTGTCCACCGTCGCCATGGCGGCAGCTGCCGTACTGATGATGGGCATGGGCGTAGGGCTATACGTCAGCGGCAGACTGGGAGAGGGCGCGTTGGAAGGCGTCATGCTCGTCGCAAGCGATCGCCTTCGGATTCCGGTTCGGCTCAGCCGCATGTGCATGGATGTTGCAGCAGTCCTTGTGGGGGTCGCTCTGGGGGCGCGGATCGGAATCGGCACCGTGCTCGGCGCGGCCCTCACAGGTCCGATCGCCGAAGCTACCATGCGGATAGTAGAAGCAGCACGCAATCGCTAATACTTGGGCCGCCGCTCAGGGCATACATATGCGTGAACATCGAGCATCGGGCTGAACGCCGGCCGAACGAGATGGAGGGCCAACATGAGCGCGCAACTCAATCCCCCAGTGCACGTCGGTGATTACCTGGACCTGGCCATTGACGGCTATTCGAACGAAGGCGAGGGTGTCGGCCACGTCGACAGGTTTGCCGTGTTCGTGCCGGGGGCACTTGCCGGCGAGGAAGTCACCGTTTGCGTGGAACAGGTGAAAGGCAGCTATGCCCGGGCGCGACTTGAACGCGTACTACGGGCATCGCCCGACCGGGTTGACCCTGCATGCTTATTGTACGGTGAATGCGGCGGCTGCCAACTGCTTCACTTGAGTTACTCCGCTCAGCTTGAGATGAAACGCCAGCGCGTAGTGGATGCGCTTGAGAGGATAGGCAAGCTGGATCACGTCACGGTCCACCCTGTGATCGGCATGAGCGAGCCATGGCGGTATCGCAACAAGGCCCAGTACACGGTGGGAATCCAAGACGGGCAGGTGGTCGCAGGATATCTGGCTCAGAGCACTCACCGCGTCGTACCTGCTGATGACTGCGCGATCCAGCATGAGCTGAACCCCCGTGTGGCAGGCGGCGTGCGCCAGCTGGCGGCCGCGTTTGGGCTTTCTGTTTATGATGAGCGCTCGCAGGCAGGATTCCTTAAGAACATCATCGTGAAGAACGCCTTCGCTACGGGGCAGGTCATGGTGGTGCTTGTCACCAATGGCGCGCGGTTTCCCGGAGGACAAGCGCGCAGCCGTCAGTTCGCAGAGAGGATTGCGGGCCAGTTTCCCGAGATCAGGAGCGTGGTCCAGGTAGTCGCGGACGCGGCAGGTGACATGCAGCATGCTGCGCGGGGGACCAGCAGGCGCAGGAAAACATCGGTGGGCAGCTATGAGGGCAACACCATCATCCTTTGGGGCGAGCCTGCAATCGTCGATGTCCTGGACGGACTCAAGTTCAGGATATCGGCGACCTCATTTTATCAGGTGAACCCGTCCCAGACGGTGACACTGTATCGAAAGGCCGTGGAATACGCGCATCTCACAGGAAGCGAGCGCGTGCTCGACGGCTACTCGGGAGTGGGCACTGTAAGTCTGTTCATGGCCAGGGCAACGCGGGAGGTGTACGGGATCGAGTCGGTTTGGTCTGCTGTGCACGATGCACGGGCCAATGCCGGACTCAATGCCATCACGAACACGCGGTTCGTCGAGGGCAGGGTCGAACGAGTGCTGCCGGCGCTTTTGCACGACGGCATAACCTTCGACGTGGCCGTAATGGATCCCCCGAGGGCAGGGTGTGATCGCGAGGCGCTGCTTGCTTTGGCTGGCGAAGCGACAGAGTCGGATGGGACGCGAGCGCTCGGCGGCGTGCCGCGGATAGTCTACATAAGCTGCAATCCGTCAACACTCGCGCGTGATCTGGCCATCTTATCGGGCCTGGGCTACCGAACAGTCGAGGTGCAGCCGGTCGACATGTTCCCCCATACCCATCACGTTGAGACGGTAGTATTGATGTCAAGGGTAAATGGTTAGGGTCGTGGAAAGCCCAGCAGATAAGCCATTCGGGTTTATTGTTGTTGAAATCGTAAGGTGAACAATTATACTTCTTGGCTTCTTGGAACATGTCGAAGCAGGCTTAAACCCTTGCGAGAGCGCGATTTAGATGTCGGTGTTTGGCGAGTGGTCAGTATAGATGTCAGGTGTAGCGAAGAAAATGAATATAATCATCCTCAAAATAGATTTAGACCACTTATCAAATCTATAAATACACGATTGCCGTACTGTCTTGTCTTTGAACTAGACATAAAACAAAGCAAGGCGCCCTACATTTTGTTTTCGTGATGGGATACTGTTCATAGACAAGATGAGGAGGATAACGAAATGAAGAAATACCCGAGAACAGAAAAATACGATAACAACTGGGTTAGTGAAAACTGGATGGGGCCTAATCCGCTGTGGCTGCTTGAGGAACTGTGCGAACACATAGAATTGAAGCCGGGTATGAAGGTTCTTGACATGGGTTGCGGAAAGGGCATTACTTCAGTATTTCTGGCAGAAGAATTTGGAGTAACGGTATTTGCCAACGACTTGTGGATTAGCGCGACAGAGAACCTCAAACGCTTTGAGGAAGCCGGCGTAGCCGAACTGGCATTTCCCATCCGTGCGGAAGCCCATGCCCTGCCTTATGCCGAGGGATTCTTCGACGCTGCAATATCAATAGACAGCTACCAATATTATGGAGCAGATGAAACGTATTTTCCCTGCACATACTCAAAGTTGGTAGAGACCGGTGGTCAATTTGGCATCGTGGTTCCGGGTTTGACGAGAGAATTTGATAAGGGCTATCCCGATACGCTTAAAGAGCATTGGGAGGGGGAAATGTTCAGCTTTCACAGCAAGGATTGGTGGCGGCGTCTTTGGGAAAAGACCGGAATTGTCGAAATCACTGCGTGTTATGATATGGAAGAACCTAAAGAAATATGGAAACCGTGGGCAGAATGGGCAAAGGATAATCTCGGTTTTAACGATGTGGAATTCTTGAATTCAGACACCAATAATGACATTGCGCTAATTGTCATGAGCGCTACTAAACAACAGACTACTCCGGCGGTGTGACCGACCCAGACTGTTGCGTGTTGAAGTTTACGGCGCGAATCGGGCGGCAGATCGTTATTCTTCGCTCCGTGGGAATAAGTCAACAAAAGCCAACTTGACAGTCAAGTGGTCAGACTAGATGACATAGTAAGGTAACAGAGCAGGCTAGATGTCAGAGGTTCGTGAGTGGTCAGCTTAGGTGTCTTCTGAAAAATCCTAGGTTGTGAGAGCGGGTTGGGTGTTGGCATAGAACCGGCACTCTATGAGGGTTATGAACATGAATTTGAGGTGCACATCATTTGTATGATGGCAGGCAGAAATGGTAGATGAAAAAAGGGAAAACACCAAATTAAGAGCCATGCTGAGTTCCCTTATGTTTTCGATTGTTTTGATGATTTTTCCCGTAGCATCCGGCGTGATTGTAGTCATGAATGACATGGACGCCATACAAAGCTATTGGTTGCAAGGTGCTTTTATGATGTCATCCATATCAGTACCTGCAATCTTCATGTGGATTACAGATATGAAACCTGTCCAGATCGGTTTTGTCGAAATTGAAAAAGGCAGTGCAAGAACAGTATTGTATTTTTTGCCGGCATTTGCAGCAAAAATCGGGTTTCTCTTTTGCGGAATGAATTATGACATACATACTATTGTGGCTTTGGCATTTTTCACGATCGCAATTGGATTGTCAGAAGAACTTTATTTTAGGGGAATCATACTGAGTAAGCTGAGAACTTGTTTTACAATCAAACAAACAGTCATCTTGTCTTCTGTGTTCTTTGCAGCTGTGCATGCTTCTCAAGCATTTTCAGGGGCAGGAGTCTTCATGGTTGCACTTACCATAATCAACGCATTGCTATTTGGCATTGTCGCTTCGGAAATTGTAATGCTAACAAAAAGCATTGTAGCCGTAATTATATGGCATATGTTGTATGACTTTGTTAATTGGATTGTACTAGTTCAAGGAACGATAGAGATTGTTTTGATAATCATTCAATCGGTAATCATGATTGCCTATGCAATCTACTTATGGACTGAGTTGCCTGACAAACAGGACTGCCCATTATGAGCAAAACCGGAGGCTGGTAAGTTTCAGGGGCAGCCACAGGGACAGTCACTTTGGCTAGTGTTTCGAAGAGAAAGCGTGGTCTGCCTCGGCCACCTGTCGGCCGTATTCTCCTATTTGCCGCTCCCATAGTGCAATAGCCTGTTAATGCGATCTGCTGGAGAGGATTACAGAGAGTTGTGAGCGAAAGCCCCGGGATTCATCCCGGGGATGAAGCGCTCCAGTCTCCGGCCTAGTCGCAGACCCCGTGCTTGCTTGTTGCCTTCTGATGGCGCATATGGTAATAGAAGAATGAGAGGGAGATCAAGTTTGGCAGACATGCCGGATATTTGCTCATGCACCGCACAGTCTGGATCCCGAAGTATCGACGGCGCACTCTCGTCGGGCAGGTAGCTGAGCGACTGAAGCAGACTGTCGAGGAATCGGCCGCTGAGCGAGAAAAGGGCGTGTCAGCCCGCATTCTGCTCAAGGAGTTCCCCGATCTCGCCCAACGTCCAGGGCGCGGGGTACTCTGGGCGCCCTCCTACTTCATCGCGAGAAGCGGGCATTGTGTCTGCGGAGACGATCGAACGTTACATCAGAGAGCAAATTGAAGGGGAGTGACCAGCGTGCAAACTACCACATTGCGGCTGATACTCCACCAACCAACCAAGGCCAAGCAGGCGGTCTACCGTGAGCTAGCCGTGCGTGTGACGGGGCTTGCCAATAACCTGGTTGCGGCCGGTCGCCCGAAGAAGCTCACCAGCAAGACTGCGAAGCCCTACTGCCCTGACCAGATCCCATCGGCCGTCATCAACCAAGCCTTGCGAGAAGTATGCCATCGGGACTGCACGAGAGTGAGCGGCCAAAGGAAACAGAAACATGAACTCCTGTGTGCTTGATTTTCAGGACATTGACCACACAGAACTCATGGTTGTTGGGGGTAAAGGCGCGAACCTGGGGGAGCTTTCCAAGATTGAAGGAACACGCGTACCAGAGGGCTTCTGTGTTTCTACTGAAGCCTTCAAACGGATTATTGGGGACGCCATCGAGAGAGTGAAGTCCTCGAGGCCTTAACATTTCTAACCACTTTTCAATGTCATCAAAAAGTCAAGGGAGGTAGTCGCTGTGTTCGCTAAAGGAAGAGACTCAATCAGAGGAACAACTGGGGTTGATTGCGGAATGGCTAGGAGCCTGTGCGAGTAATATCCGAATCGTCGTACAGGAAAACGCAGCTGCATGACGAAGTGACATAGTATGAGTAAGACATACAGGCCTTACAACCCCAATCAGATGTTCTTGTTGCCGCCATCCCTGAAGGACTGGCTTCCGGAGGGACATCTGGCGTACTTCGTAAGCGATCTCGTCGATCAGCTGGACCTCTCCGCCATCGAGCAAGTCTATGAGCGAGAGGAGAGAGGCTATCCGCCATACCACCCGAGGATGATGGTAAAGGTCCTGCTGTACGCCGAATGCGTTGGAGTTCGTTC
>JAGVTS010000013.1 GCA_019136685.1 Bacillota bacterium
GCTGCGTTTTCGAGTATGATTGACACTCCCAGGGCCGAGATGAGCGGAGCCATGCGAGATCCTCCGCGCAGTGGACGGTACGCCAGACGCTCTATTGTCGCGCCCAGCAACGCGGTGGCGGCGGCGCCTGCTGCGACCATGGCGAGAAGAGCCAAAGCGGGGTTTGTTGCGAGCGCGTTGCCGCGCGCAAGCAACGACAACACGCCCCAGCCGGCGAAGGCGCCTACCATGAACACACTGCCGTGCGCGAAGTTGAGCATCTTGAGCACTCCATACACCATGGAGTAGCCCAGCGCCAGTAGGGCGTATACACTGCCCAGCGTAACCCCGTTCACGATCTGCTGGGGTATCTGCATTAGGAACAGGTCCATCCTTCACACCTCGTTGCCCTGAAGACATCGCAATCAACCGGCGCCAGCCGGCGAGCGCTAACGAACTAGCACAAAATCGTCGCCCTTCACCTGATAGACGTAGATGCCGGCCCCGATCACGTCGCCCTTGGAGTCGAAGCTTATCGGGAAACCGAGGATGCCCTTGTAACCTGTGGTTTTGCCCAGCGCCTCCAGGACCAGGGCGCGGGTGAGCTTCGACGGATCGGTCGACGCGCGACGCATCGCGTCTATCAATATGTTGGCGGCTTCGTAAGTCTGCCCGGAGAACACGCTCATCGCGCCGAACTTGCCTTCAAACTTGCGAATGAACTCAGCCGCCTCCGGAACTTCTGTTATGTCGCGGCCTATCGTCGTCACATACATGCCCTCCGCAAGCCCTGCCGAACCTGCGATCAGCTGGTCCTTCTCCTTGAGCCCATCACCGCCCATGAATTTGACCGAGATTCCGAGCCCGGCGGCCTGCTTGATGATGGACGCAGCCTGCGCAGGGTTCGCGAGGCCCAGATAGAGCAGGTCCGGCTTGGCGGCCCTAACGCGCGTGAGAATAGGGGAGAAGTCCCTGTCTTCCAGAGTGATCTGGCTGCGGACAGGCTTGACGCCGGCGGCTCTAAGCGCCGATTCCACCTCGTCTGACAGCCCCTGCCCGTAGGCGGTCTTGTCATCAATGATGTAGACATTCTTGGCTTTCAGGACCTCGACGATGAACTTGGCTGATGCGGGCCCCTGTGCATCGTCGCGCGGGCATATCCTGTGCATGACTTTGTACCCGGCTTCAGTGAGCGACGGCTTGGTGGCGGACTGGCTGATGATGGCCAGGCCGGCCCGCTGGTAGGTGGGTAGCGCAGCCTCCACTGTGGAGCTGTTCATGGGGCCGACTACTCCGAGTACAGCCCGGTCCATGGCGAGTTTCTCAGCCACAAGTATGGCCTTGGACGAGTCGCCCGCGTCGTCCGCCTCGACGATTTCGATCTTTCTGCCGCGCACACCGCCTGCGGCGTTGGCCTCTTCCACAGCCATCTTGATGGCGTTCAGCCCGTCAAGCCCGATCTTGGATAGGTCGCCCGAATAGGGCCCCGCTGCGCCGATCTTAATGGGAGGAAGACTGGCTGCACTGTGCACCAGGCTTGCGCCGGGGAGCAGCGTAAACGCTGCGCAGACTGCGAATGCGACACACACGATGAGTACACGACGTAGATTGCCCGAGTTGAAACACCCAAATTGACGCGCCTTCATTGTGGTTGCCTCCTCATGCTCGAAGTTCTTGAGATTTCCGAAATACCCAGGACGTGCCCGGCGCTCTGGATGCGCTGAAGGATGCTCAAGCTCGGTGCTCGGCGGCGGCAGAACACAAAAAGCTCGTCCGCAAGGGACGAGCTTTACACTCGTGGTGCCACCCTAGTAGGGCAGATACACTGCCCCTCTCATTCCAGAGCACGGCCTGCTATCCACCGGCTGCAACCATCTGCGCGACCGCAGCCCGGCGCCAAGGCGATGCCCCTGCCCGATAACGGAGGCTTCCGGCTCGGCCTACTGGGCGGTGCTGCAGGGCAGTAGTCCTGCTCGCGCCGGCCGTTTGGCCTGCGACTCCGGGGCCCACTCGCCGCACTCTTCCCGCGGGGCTTGCACTATCCCCCACTCGCTATGGGAAGGTTCTGCTGCGACGATCTTCCCCTTCAACGTCTTTGTGCTTGCACTCGATTCAGCTGTAAGACGGTCGTAATACCTTGCTAAAGAAATAACACGAACTGAGACGATTGTCAATGGTCATTTTTGGCCCTGTCACTCTTGGCCCGGCAGCCTGCCTTGAGATTACGCCATCTGCGGCCCTGCTCTTCTTGCCCCCCCGGGCGCCTGCAATAGCTGCGTGTTTGCCAAGCGCCGACTGCTTGGAAATGGAGGCTGTGCGCCCACAAGGAGGCGGACCATTGAGGACAAGGAGAGTCGGGCGTGTAGCATTCTCCTGCGCCTGAGCGGGGTTCCGGAGCATCCTGTTCGTTTTCGACTAGGTTTTTCGAGCTACCTATACGGATTCTACGTGGTTTGGTGGGTGCAAGGTGTCTGAATTCGCGCCGGCAACGGCGCATCCGTTTTCTGGAGCCAGGCCCGCGGCAAATCCGCAGGCAGAGACGGGTTACATAATATGGCCACGCGCGCATATCTCCCGAGCCTCC
>JAGVTS010000023.1 GCA_019136685.1 Bacillota bacterium
ATTGACCTGGCCATATTCACCCAGGTCAACAGGTACTCACTTGACATAGTCATGGACGACCTGGGTCTTCCGATAGAAAAGGCTCATTGGATCATGGACAGGATGGGATATACTGGCTCTGCCTGTATTCCAATGGCACTGGACGATGCGAGGAGACAGGGGAGGATCAAACCTGGCGACCTCGTGGTTCTTGTCGGTTCAGGAGTAGGCTACAACCAGGCCGGAGTGGCTTTGCGTATGTGGTAGCAGGGCGTGCCTCCAGGCCGAAGCCAGAGTCGAGGGAGCCTTATGGTCGGAGATGAGGCGACAAATGGCGTGCAAATTGAGAATGGCTGGTCGGCCACGGAAGGTTCAGGGCCGAACTTCGTTGAATCTTGGAATGTGCAGCGGTCCGGCTCGATGCGATGCTTGATGCGCTGCAACCAGAATTGCAATGGAGGTATTGAGGCATGAGAGAGGTTGTCATAGCTTCTGCCGCGCGAACTGCCATAGGCACGTTTGGGGGCACTCTTGCGACAGTGCCCGCCGCCGAGCTGGGTACTAAAGTGCTGAAGGCGGCCATCGCGAGGGCGGGAATCCCAAATGACGCAGTCGACGAAGTGATAATGGGCTGCGTGCTCCAGGCAGGGCAAGGGCAGAACCCTGCGCGGCAGGCGGCGATCGGGGCCGGTTTGCCGGTGGAAACCCCTGCCATGACGATAAACAAGGTCTGCGGTTCAGGACTGAAGTCTGTGGCCCTCGCTGCCCAGGCTATCATGGTAGGTGATGCCGACATCGTAGCGGCAGGCGGGCTTGAGAACATGAATCTGGCCCCCTACATCCTCGACAAGGCGAGGACTGGATATCGCATGGGCAACGCTGAAATCATCGACGATATGATCCGCGATGGACTGTGGTGCATCTTCGGCAACACCCACATGGGGATTACTGCCGAGAAGGTTGCCGAGAAGTACGGCATTTCCCGCGAAGAGCAAGACGAGTTTGCAGCGGAGAGCCAGAAGAAGGCGGCTGCGGCCATAGAGGCTGGCAGATTCGCCGATGAGATCATCCCTGTAGAGATCCCCCAGAGAAGGGGAGACCCAATCGTCTTTGTGCAGGATGAACACGTGCGGCCAGGGACGACCGTCGAGATCCTGGCGAAGCTGAGGCCGGCCTTTAAGAAGGACGGGACGGTGACGGCCGGAAACGCTTCAGGAATCAATGACGGCGCGGCTGCAGTAGTGGTCATGTCGGCCGAGCGCGCACGCGAGCTGGGAATCGAGCCGCTGGCGAAGATTAGATCGTATGCTTCGGCAGGCGTTGATCCGAGCGTGATGGGGATCGGCCCGGTGCCTGCAACCAGGAAGGCGCTGGAGAAGGCGGGGCTGGCATTGAACGATATCGACCTCATAGAGGCGAACGAGGCCTTTGCCGCACAGTCCATTGCGGTAGGCCGTGACCTTGCATGGGATCCTGAGAAGGTCAACGTCAACGGAGGCGCCATCGCCCTCGGCCATCCCATAGGCGCCAGCGGGACCAGGATCCTCACTACCTTGCTCTACGAGATGAAGCGGAGAGACGTCGGGCTGGGCCTTGCCACGCTGTGCATCGGCGGGGGCATGGGCATGGCGATGATCGTCGAAAGATAACAGGATGGATGCGTGTGGGGCCGGATGACGACCCGATGCGGCGCGCGCCTCTGGGCAGGACGGTCCCGCAATCATCACGGAGAGCAGAAATGAGCGGAGGAGTTCGTGATATGACGCGCGAGACAGTAATTGCGTCGTTCGTGATCAGGTTCGTCAAACCCGCAGTGGGCATAGGCTCGCTGAACAACAAGGATATAGACAACGGCGATGGGGCGCCCAACCTTCGAATTGCGGTCAGGCACATCCAGGGCGGACACGAGCGCAGATTTGCGGATTTGGACGATGCCGTCAACTTCATCCGCGACGAAATCCAACTACTTGAGAGGGACTAGGGGGTGGAGGCGTGTTCTGGCAGCAGGTAGTAAGCGGCCTTTCAGCCGGGTGCCTGTATGCCCTGGCGGCACTGGGGCTTGTGCTTATCTACAGAACCATGGAGATCGTGAACTTTGCCCATGGCGAAATGGCTATGATATCGACTTTTGTGGCCTACACTCTGCTTGTTCGGGCAGGACTGCCTTATTTCCTTGCCATGCTGGGCGCACTGGCATTTGCATTCATATTCGGCATGGCGGTAGAGCGCGTGTTCCTCAGGCCGATCCAGGAAGGGCCGCTTGTGAGCATGATGATCATGACTCTCGGGCTCTTCATGGTCTTCAACGGAGCGGCAGGGTGGATATGGGGATTTGACCCGGTGAGCTTTCCGTATGCGGTGCGGGGCCGTCCGCTTTTCGTTGGTGACATCATAGTAACCCGCGACAGCCTTCTTGTGCTGGCGGTGACTGTGATAATGGCCGGAGCCCTCTACCTGGCGCTCAGGTTCACCATGGCCGGAATCGCCATAAGAGCTACTTCGCAAAACCCTCGGGCAGCGCGGCTCATGGGAGTTCCCGTGCCAAAGGTCTATTCGCTCACCTGGGGGATGAGTGCCGTG
>JAGVTS010000231.1 GCA_019136685.1 Bacillota bacterium
AGACGGTGCTGGAGCTGTGCGATAGCCGATACATGGGCCGGGAGAGAGCGGCACGCGACGCCCAGTTTGACAAGGAGGTGCTCGCCCGCAACTCGGACATGGCACGCAGGGCCATGCGTGTGTTGGCCCTGGCGTGCGCGCGCGGCAACCTCGTCGAGGAACGGGCGGGCCTGGAGGCCAAAGTGCATCCACGCCTCACATTCCTGGGGCTTACGGGGATGATGGACCCGCCGCGACCGGAGGCGACCAAATCGGTGGACCGGGCTAGGCGTGCCGGTATCCGGACGATAATGATCACCGGCGATCATGCGGAGACGGCCGAGGCGATAGCCATACAGACCGGGCTAATCCCGCCCGACGGGCTGACTGACGGACGCGCGCGCTCTTCCCTGATAGTCAGCGGCGAGCAGCTGGATAACGCCTCCGATCATGAGGTGATGCGCATAGTCGATACCGCAGCGGTGTTCGCCCGGGTAGCGCCGGCGCACAAACTCCGGATAGTGCGGGCTCTGCGCCAGCGCGGCCACATCGTGGCTATGACGGGCGATGGGGTGAACGACGCCCCGGCCATCCGGGAGGCTGATATCGGGATCTCAATGGGGCTCAAAGGTACCGATGTGGCGCGGGAGGCTTCCAGCATGGTGCTGGGCGACGACAACTACGCCACCATCATAGCCGCCATCGAGGAAGGCCGATCGATCTATGACAACATACGCAAGTTCATCAGGTATCTGCTGGCGAGCAATGTGGGCGAGGTGGCGTCGATGCTGCTTACGGCGATGGCCGGTCTTCCGCTCCCGCTTACGCCCATTCAGCTCCTGTGGATGAACCTGATGACAGACGGCCTGCCGGCCATGGCCCTGGCCGCCGACCCTACCGACCCTGAGGCCATGTCGCGGCCGCCGCGCCGCCCGGATGAAGGTGTATTCGCCCATGGGTTGGGCATGAAGATCATGGCGCAGGGTGCTTTCATTGGGCTGTGCACAATCGCCTGTTACATCATAGCTGGTCTGGCGCTCGGCCATGATCTCGCAACGGCACGTACGATGGCCTTCTGCACCTTGGTTATGTCGCAGCTGATCTACGTGTTTCACTGTCGGTCTGAAAGGCACTCGGCATCCGAGGTAGGCCTGGCCTCCAATGGACTGCTGGTGGCGGCAGTGGCCGTCTCAGTTGCGCTGCAGGTTGCCGGGGTGCAACTGCCGGTGGGCCACGCTTACCTGGGCACCCGTCCGCTCTCCCTCATTGACTGGGCAATTGTGCTGTTTCTCTCAGGGTGGTCGGTGATCTTGACTGCTGTCGCACGTGCGGCCCGCCGGGCGGCGCGGCGCCGATTTCACGGGTTCAGAGTGAGAAATGCAAAGAAAAGCGGGTGAAAGTGGGCGAACAACTACAGTAGATGCAGGAATTTTGCTGCGTAGGTGGAATAAGACGCACCGGAAAGCCATGTATTCGAGCCAGAGGTGGGCTTAACACTTGATGCAGCTGGGATCTGTGTAGTAGAATGAACTGCACGGCTAGCAATGGAAGGTGAATCGCCAGCTCATGTTGGATAGTATGACCGGTTACGGTCGAGCGGTTTGCGCGTGTGGCAGCGATGTAGTCACAGTTGAGATGAAGTCGGTGAACCACAGATATCTCGATGTTTCGTTTCGAATGCCCCGGGATTTCACCGCGGTGGAAGAAGCTGCAAGGGCATTCGTGTCGGAGCGGCTGTCGCGGGGCAGAGTAGATGTATGGGTGTCAGTGGAATGGCATAGCCCGCTTCGCCGCACGGTAGTTTTCGATACCCACCTCGCACGCGCCTATGCTGAGGGTCTGGCCAACCTCGCGGCCGAGCTGTCCCTTTCTGGGGGCGTGTCAGTCGACGTGCTGACGCGCTTGCCCGATGTAGTGACCATTCAGGAGTCGACGGCCGAATCCGAAACGCTCTGGGCGATGCTTCGCCCGGCGCTCGGAGAGGCCCTGGACCATCTGGTCGCGATGCGTCGGGCAGAGGGACAGAGGCTCGAGAGCGACATTGTGCATAGAGTTAGGAAAATTGAGCAAACACTAGTTGAGATCGTCAAACACGCCCCCGATGCAGTTGAGGCTTACCGGACTCGGCTTGAGCGTAGGGCGGCCGAGATGCTGGGGGATGTGCGTGTCGATGAGGCCAGGCTGGCGACTGAAGTAGCTCTGTTCGCCGACAGAAGCGATTACACGGAGGAGACGGTCCGTTTCAAGAGCCATATCGAGCAGTTCTGTCGCACGCTTGACGAGGGGGGAGCGAGAGGCAAGAAGCTCGATTTCATCACTCAAGAGATGAACCGCGAATCCAACACGATCGCTTCCAAGGCTCAGGATTCGCTTGTCTCGGCTCTCATAGTCGAGATCAAGTCGGAATTGGAGAAAGTGCGCGAACAGGTGCAGAACGTGGAATGAAGGTACGGTAAACGGCAAACTCAGGGCGAACAATTAATGGGAGGTGCGCGAATAATGGCATTGCCAGAACTGACACCCGAACAGAAGCGCGAGGCGCTCAAGAAGGCCCAGGAGGTCAGGAGCAAGAGGGCGCA
>JAGVTS010000136.1:0-2525 GCA_019136685.1 Bacillota bacterium
AGCAGGCCGCGAATCGTCCCCATGTCCGACTCGTCGAGCCTCCGCCCCTGTATGACCATGACGCTTGCCATGCCCGAACAGTACGGCAAACGCCGCGCTGAGTCCAGTCCAAAAAGAATCTTTTTTTCGCTTGCGCTTCGGGGGGGGGTAGACTATACTCCGTATTGATTGGATTGGCTTGGGCCATATCCTACGCGGTTCCGCATGCGGCGGGCGGAAACGCGAGCAAAGAGACGCCGTGAACGGTTACCAGGAGACCATGCAAGAACAGGAACGATGGCTGTCGGTCGAGGAGATTGCCGTCCATCTGGGCGTCAATCGGGACACGATCTACAAGTGGATTGATCGGAAGCAGATGCCCGCCCACAAGCTCGGGAAGCTTTGGAAGTTCAAGGCGACCGAGGTCGACGAGTGGGTACGCGATGGCAGAGCCAAGGAGGGGTCGGCACATGACGAAACTCGGTGAAGTCCTAGGCGAGAAGGCCGTGGTTGGCCTCCAGAACATGACAGCGCCTCGGCACCCAGGCTCCATCGCTGTCATCAACTACAAAGGCGGTGTAGGCAAGACCACCATCTCGTGTTTGCTGGGGTACTATCTTGCGGAAGAGACGAAGAAGAAGGTCCTCCTGTTGGACATCGATCCGCAGTGCAGTCTTTCTTTGGCGTTGGGGTTCAACCCGGACGAGGTGAGCAAGACAGAACTCACGATCTTCAATCTCGTTGTTCCTGATCGGTGGACTCGCGTGACCAAGACCGACTTTGACAAGTACGTGTTTCCGCCGAAGGACTCGCTTGCACCGAAGAACATGGGGATCATCCGGGGCGCGTTCGATATTGACATGTTGGATATCGAGATTGCGAAGACCCTCGTGAAGGGCGAGCAGCAGGTGGAGCATCTCCATCTCTACTGCAAGCAAATGCTCCGGCACTTTGAGGACGAGTACGAATACATCATCGTCGATTGCCCGCCCAACAAGATGTTCCTCACCCAGGCGATGCTGAGGGCGTGTGCTTACTACATCCCGGTCACGATTCCGGACAGAATTTCGGTCTACGGGATGCCCCGGCTCCTGCGGTGGGTCCGCGAGATCGAACCATCCTCGAAGCCCAAGATGCTGGGCTATGTCCTGAACGCCCTCAACCGCTCCGGGGGGCATCCCGCAGGTAAGGTCATCTCGCAGCAGGCTGCCGAGCGAAGGCTGGTCCGCGATATTGCCGCTTCGATGGATGCAGACGAGCGTTCGGTCCTGAAAGATGAGCCGAAACTCGGCGAGTTGCCGCGGTTGGATGTGATCGCGCGGTTTCTCTCTGAAGAGGGCTACAAGTGGAGCCGCATGGAGTTCAAGAAAGAGACCTCCATGCAAAAGACAGTTGACCAATGCCTGGTTGACCTGGCTGAACGTGTGATCGAAAGGATGGAAGCGTACCGTGCCAAAGCATGATGTGATCCTACAACCGGGCGATCCCGTCCCCGCCGAGTTCGTAGCCCTCATCCGCGAGAAGTTGGGCGCGCAACAAGTGGAGCGCTTGCAGCAGCACGGAGGCCTAATCCGACTTTCGGTTGCTGCGCCCTACGTTGCTCGCCAGAGGAACGCGCCGCGTGTGCTCGTGGATAAGGCCTTTCTGACTGAACTGCATGCCATTCGGCGGAACGGCCAAGAATTGGAGGCCAAGATCCGCAATCTTCGCATGAAGGAGTTGAAGACCATTTGTCGGGAACTGTCGATCCCCGTTCGGTCGAAAGCGACTGCCCATGAGGTCAGGGCGCAGATTGTGGATTTCATCCGTTCCGAGGACAAATGGCAGGCCATCGCACAGAGTTGAGAGCGTACAAGGAGAGGACGTCAGACTGATGCCGCGCATCTTCGATAACATTAGCGAGACGCTGCTACCGGCCTTACAGGAAACGCTGGGGCTCTGCGGGCGCGCGGATTTCTGCGTCGGCTATTTCAACCTTCGCGGGTGGCGTCAACTCCATGATTACGTGGAGAAATGGCCCGGCGGCGACGGCAACTGCTGCCGCCTGCTGGTCGGCATGCAGACGCTCCCGGCGGAAGACCTTCGCGCCGCCCTGAGCCTCGCTACAACACCGGCTCGCATGGACAACGCTACGGCGCTCCGTCTGAAGAAGGCGCTGGCGGAGGAGTTCCGCAACCAACTCTGCATCGGCGCACCGACCGATGAGGATGAACAGGGCCTGCGACGCCTGGCCGGTCAGATCAAGGCGAAGAAAGTCGTCGTCAAACTGTTCGTCAAGCACCCCTTGCACGCCAAACTCTACCTGCTCTTCCGCCCGGACCCGATCAATCCCATCGTCGGCTATCTCGGCAGCAGCAACCTCACCCTGGCCGGACTGTCCAGACAGGGCGAGTTGAACGTGGACGTGCTTGATCACGACGCCACCCAGAAACTGGCGAAGTGGTTCGAAGATCGCTGGAACGATCACTGGTGTCTGGACATATCGAAGGAACTGGTCGAGATCATCGAGACGAGTTGGGCGCGAGAGACGCCCATCCCGCCGTATC
>JAGVTS010000136.1:2577-3223 GCA_019136685.1 Bacillota bacterium
CAAGGAGTTCGGCAACAAGCTGTTCGACTTCCAGAAGGCCGCGGTCAAGATCGCCGCCCATCATCTGAACAAGCGTCACGGCGTCATGATCGGCGACGTGGTCGGGCTGGGCAAGACACTCATGGCGACCGCCGTGGCCCGCATCTTCGAGGACGACCACGGGCTGGAAACCCTCATCATTTGCCCGAAGAACCTCGTCCGCATGTGGGAGGACTACAAGGAGCAGTACCGGCTGCACGCCAGGGTGCTCTCTATCACACGGGCCATTGCCGAGTTGCCCGAGTGCCGCCGCTACCGCCTCGTGGTCGTGGACGAGAGCCACAACCTCCGCAACCGGGAGGGCAAGCGTTACCACGCCATCCGCGACTACATCGAGAAGAACGAAAGCCGCGTCATCCTGCTGTCGGCCACCCCCTACAACAAGAGCTACCTTGATCTGGCCAGCCAACTCCGCCTCTTCGTCGCCGAGGACCGTGACCTCGGCATCCGACCGGAGCGGCTGCTCCATGATGTCGGCGAGACAGAGTTCATCCGGCAGCACCAGTGCCCGGTCCGCTCGCTCGCTGCCTTCGAGCACAGCGAACACCCGGACGACTGGCGCGAACTCATGCGCCTCTATCTCGTCCGCCGCACGCGCAGTTTCATC
>JAGVTS010000095.1 GCA_019136685.1 Bacillota bacterium
ATAGGCTCCGCGGAAAACCGTACTCTTTTCTCATAGGTTCGCTAACGCCCTGCTAAACACGGTTTTGCCCAAAGGCCTGCGTAAGGTCGCTTTCGCCACAACTGACGCCTCCGAGCGTAGGCAGGCCCCCGCGCATCCTTTCCAGCGATGTGGGTAGTGCATAGATGTTTTCCATACGGTCGCGCAAAGCCCTGCTCGGAAGCCGTCGCTGCACGCAACCGTCGCCGGCGGCCAAGTTGAACGTTTCCTACCCACATGGTACAATCAACCTGCTGTTGGATGCTCGCCTAAGGACATATTCGATCGGGAATTCGCCGAGCAGGCATTAGCCCGGGCGCGGGAGGTGTTCGAGTGGATTCAGTCGAAGGCCAACTTAGGCTAGTTGATATTCAGAGGTTCCTTCACAGGATAGGGGCAACCCGGGGCATTCTGTTTGGTTCGCGTGCCCGGGGCGATTGTGTTGCTTCAAGCGATGTGGACCTCATCGTCATAAGCGACAAATTCGCCGATGTCAGCTTTCCGTGGCGAATGGTGTTTCTCCATGAGAACTGGGATCTCCCGCTCTACCTCGAAGGCCTTCCACATACTGAAGAGGAGTTCGCGCGCCTCAAGCAGACGAGCAGCGTGGTGCAAGACGCCATGAAACACGGCGTCGAGATCTGTCCGGACGCGCAACTCACCGACTCAGTACCCCCAGCTCGCATTAACATGCATTAGCGGCGCCCCATACTGCCCAGGAAGCCAGTAGCCAAAACTGACCACATGGCCTGTGTGCATCGGGGGCGTTTGGAGTATACTTGCCGTGCGCATGCATGGATCGGACGGAGGGTATTCCAATGTCAACCCAGAGCGACAGCTCGCCGCTCGTCGGCAGGGCGCCGAAGAAGAAACCCCAGATCATCACCAGAGCGCTGATGGTGTTCTTGGGGGCAATGATCCTTGCCAATATCGGGCACCAGATGAATCAGCAGATGATGCCGCTCTACGTTCAGTCGCTTGGGGCAAATGTCCAGCAGGTGGGTCTGTTCTTTACGATTACCTCCATCATGCCGCTGACATTTCAGATACTGGGCGGGTTCATCTCAGACTCCATTGGTCGGCTCCAAGCCATAGCCATCGGCTCCATAGCCGGCCTCATCGGATACATAATGTATGTATGGGCCCCAAGCTGGCAATTCATGATCGTGGCGCAGAGCATTGCGTCGGTGGCAAGCTGTTTTGTGTCGCCTAGCTTCCAGGCGTATGTCGCCGAGCAGTCTTCTGAGGAGATGCGCGCCCGCACATTTGCCACGGTGGATTCCATATACACTGTAGTCGGGGTGATAGGCCCTACCCTTGGCGGACTGATATCTCAGAGATTCGGGTATCGCCAGATGTTTGCCGTGTCGGCGCTACTTTACGCAGGCGCAGCGGTGATCCGGTTTGCCATGGCAGCCAATGCTAGGCGCAACTCTTCCAGCAGGGTGGGGTCGGCCTCCGGGGCGCCGCCTGAGCGACCGACGATGGCAAAACTGGTGCAGAACATGAAAGCCATGGTCTCGCTCCTGCTGGCCGGCGGCGTGATTACCTGGCTGTTCATTGCGGATGGGGTATCGGACATCGCGTTCACCCTGGGAGGGCGTCTTGAGCCTCTATACTACGGCAACATAATTGGCATGAGCAACCTACAAATCGGTTCGCTTCTATCGATTCTGAATGTGACCATGATGGTGATGCTGCCCCTGGGAGGGTGGTTCGCCGACAAGGCCGGCGAGAGGGCGGGCATTGCAATAGGGCATCTGTTCTTCTCCACCGGCTACATGCTGATGCTGCTCAGCAAGAGATATGCGCAGTTCACTGTAGTATGGGTTCTTTACGGGATTGGTGCGTCGCTTCTAAGCCCTGCATATAACTCGCTGATATCCAAGGCGGTGCCCGAGAAGATGCGCGGCACGGCATACGGGCTTTTTTCGACGAGCCTGGGTCTGATATCCCTGCCTGCGCCCTACATCGGCGGCTTGATGTGGAGAACGCTCGGCCCCAGAGCGCCTTTCATGGTACCGCTAGTGTCGAGCCTGGTGCTTGCGCCGCTGCTCTGGATCAAGCTCGGCAGCGCCCGGGGGAAAGCCGGCGCCTCGGCATCAGAGGTTGGCGGGGGCGGTACACCGGGCCAGCATCTCGTGCCGCTCGAAGACGAACCGGCCGGCGCCGACGCCTAGAATATCAAGGCAATTCGGCAGCCGATTAAAGGTATCAACCAACCAGTAGCGAATAGTAGCCATCAACTTCCCCGACCGCCGAAGGCGCGGCCGCGGGCGTCAATTCACGAACGGAGGAGACGGTGACATGTTGAAGATTATCGTGTGGATCCTTGTCGGGTTGGCTGTCCTGCTTGGCGGAGTGATTGCGTTTGGCTTGATCGGGCGGAGGGCCGGCGAGACCCTCCCAATAGGCAGCGTAGACTTCTCGACGCTTCCGGATGGCGAGTACACGGGGCAGTACAGGGGCGGGCGCTGGTCGAATAGGGTTCGAGTCACCGTGGAGTCAGGCAGAGTCACAGAAATTGACGTTGTGCGGGACATCCTTTTTCCGCAGTCCGAAGTGAGACGGCAGACTCTTGAGGCGATCATCGAGACTCAGTCTCTTGAGGTGGACGCCGTCAGCGGGGCGACTATCACCGCCAAGGCTTATCTCAAGGCTGTCGAGAATGCGCTGACGGGGGCGGAGTAGCGCTGCGCGGTTTGCCCGTGGGCGGCCCAGTGCATCTTGTTCTGCAGCGTGGCAAAGAACTTCTGGGAGACTCCAGTGTTGGGATCGTAGTCGATGCTGGTAGCATAGATGTCCAGAATCTTGCGACAGAACACCTTCTCAGACGAACGGATGTCGCGTATGCGAGCCAAGAGTTCATCGAAGTAGTTGCCGCCTCCGGCCCGCTTCAGCCGGTTGCGACAACTCATGCCTACCGTAATCCACCCATCCATCACATCAGCGTCGTTCAAAAAGGGAGTAACATGAACTCTGCTCTGCACTGTAAGCCTTTGGCATAGTTCGTCGAGCCCGGACGGCTTCCCTGTCCGGGCAGTCCTACCCCGGAACCGGTATGCTATTGTTGATTCAGCCGCTCCATCCTGGAAACGATAACCGAAGACGCTGATCTGGTCGGGAGGATGTGAAGGCTGATGGAGGTAAGAGAAGACGCCATCGTTCCCCTGGGGTACGGCAAGTACGTTCGAGCGGACAGAATCATAGCCCTGGTTCCTATAGAAGACGACCGGGGACCGGGTCGTCGCACCAGAGTCTATGTGGAGCAACTACCCGATCCTCTGGTGGCCTCGAGGACAGAGAATGCCATCCTAGCGAGCATGGTTCGGACTCCAACCGAGGTGCTGGAGGCGACCGCGGCGCTTGAGCTCATCCAGGACCTGCTGGATGATATCCAGCAGGTTGGCCCCATGCTGCGCAAGAGTATCAAGGACGAAGCCGGGTTGGACCTTGACGAGCTTGAGCTCAAGGTCAAGGAGATCCTGGCGCACGAACTCGATGCCGAGTAGCGGGCATCGACGATAGGATCAAAACCTCCATCCCAGCAGGTTCCAGGTGTGCAGCAACCATATGAAGGCGCCGTCCGCGGCAATGACGAGCCACGGGAGGACAATCCCTGTTAGCCCTTTGCGCGCCCTTCGGCTGTAGAACGTCCAGCGCTGCCGCCGCCTGTTTGCAGCAGTGCGCCTCATGGTCTGCCATACTAGCGCTAGTGCAAGCGCGACGCCCACCAGCGGGAGGGCCAACGACGCCTTGGTTATCGTCGGCACGGCGGTGGTGAGTTCCCAGGCTGGAATCGCAAGGAGTGAGCCGGCAATGCCGGCTATGGCGGCCAGGTTCACCAGGCCGAGCACAGCGGCAAGTCCACTCACTTTGCGGCCGAACACCCAGGCCAGCGCGGCCCAGACAAACACCGCGGCCATAGCGGCTACTACCGCCAGTGTGAACGAAGCGGTCTCATAGACAGGCACCCTCTCAAAGGCCCAGGACCCGATGTACATGCGGGACGGGCGCGCCCTTCTGGCCACAGTCTTCCATTTATCGAAAGCCATGACATCATCGCCGGCTGTGTCGCGGTAGAGCCCCGGCCCTGCCGGCGCCCATGTCGTCATTGGCATTCCGTATCCGGCCGGGAAAGCCAGCGCCAGCGTCCCGTCGTCATGGGCGGTAACTCGGAACTGGGTCAGCAGAGATATGGCCTTGTCGGCTGTGGCCACGGGGCACCGGGTCATCCGGTAGACGCCGGCCAGTTCCCGGGGGGCGCCCGCCATATCAGCAACTCCGAGGGTGCTCATGTCTTTCGCGGGCTGAACAACGCTCGATGCGTCCGCAGCCTCAAGGGAGGGGAAGAAGGTATCGAAAAGGGCCTTGACGAGTTCATGGCCCAAAGGCGCTGCCCCCGAGCTATTCCCCGATACAAACAGCCCGAGGTTCTCGTCCGGCGCCAGCAGAAGCTGAGTCGAGAACCCCCATAGATCGCCGCCATGCAGAACCACGCGGCGCCCGTTGCGGCGGCCCATGAACCATGCGTATCCGATTCCGGGTACCCGGGGATCATTTGTGAACTGCTGCGTCTGCATTGCTTCCACGTATTCGGCCCCTAGCACGCGTGCCCCGTCAGGCTCGCCGCCTGCCAGGTTGGCCATCATGAACTTGGCCATGTCGGCGGCCGTAGTCATCAGCGCTCCTGCCGGGGCCACGTTTATGTGCACGTACGGCGCCTTGACATACTTGCCCCGCCGCCACTGGTAACTCGACGAAAGGTGCTGTTCTATGTCGGGCGTCAACTGGAAATCGCTGCTCTCCATGCCCAGGGGGGCCAGGATGTTCGCTTTGATGTACTCGGCAAATGGCAGTCCGCCGGCGCATTCTACTACGTATCCTGCCAGCGCTGCCCCATGGTTGCTGTACTGTATCTCCTGGCCGGCCGGCCGTATGCGCCGCGGCAACTCTGCGGCCAGGTATTCGCCTAGTTTAGGGTAGACGCGCGATCCGAATTCCGACATCCCCAGGTTTCGCTCATCGAAACCCGCGGTATGGGTGAGGAGGCGGCGCAGTGTGATTGGCTCAGGGTATGTTGGAGGGATGCTGAACCCCCTGACATAGGCGTTCACGTCTTTATCCAAGTCAGCGATGCCCCGTTCTGCCAATTGCATTACGGCCATTCCAGTGAAGACCTTGGACACCGAAGCTGCGCGGAACACTGTTGTAGCCGGATCCACACCCTTGCCGGCTTCAATGTCGGAGTATCCGAATCCGCGCATGGTGAGAATCTCTCCGTCTTTCACAGCGACGAAGGTGACGCCGGGAACGTGCAGACGAGCCATGGCAGATGGAATGAAGGCATCCAATAACTGGTCCACAGCTTCCCGAGTCAGCGTCGGGGCTTCGGTGAGTGTCCGGGCGGACACCGCCTCTAGACCCGCGATGGTCGCAGTGCCACTAATCGAGAGGGCGATTCCGCACACTAAAGCGGCAAGAGACAATAGCACTATTTTCGTCTTCGCGTTTCTCACTCGACTACCTCCAACTGCAGTTTGACCAGCGAGCTAGCTCGCTGGCAACCCCAGTCTCTATCAATTTCAACTCCAGCGGCGCATCTCCTGCCTGCCCGAATGGACGCTCGGAGGGATTTGTGCACATTCTTGTGTATATCGAGCTGACGCTGTAGGACTTTCCGACGAGCGTATCGAATGTGGTGAGGGGCAAGCAAGCGAACAAGGGGGTAGATCCGCTAATGCGAGTCAGTGTCGTAGAGGTTGCATCCTCGTGGCGCGATCTCCGCGAGGTGACTAATAGAGCCGAGCACTACAGAGCCGAACTTGCTGTGCTTGGCGCCGGCAAAGGGATCGAATTCCGGTGGCATGATTCGCGAGTGTCAGCCATGGAACTTGCTGAGTCCGATGCCCTGCTGCTCTTGGTTCTGAGCGGGGGCACTGAGCAACTGGGCTTGTCGGTCATCGCTCGCTGGAACGGCCCTGTCGCGATACTCGCTCACCCCGGCGACAATGCCCTGGCCTCTGCCATGGAGATACTTGCCCTCGCCAGATCCGTGGGGCATTCGGGCATCATAGTGCAGGGCAGTCGCGGCTGGCGTGAGGAGATCTCGCTCGCTGTTACGCTCGCGAAGACACATTCTTCGTTGCGCAGGGCAACAATTGGATCACTGGGATCGCGGGATATCGAGGTCATGTCGCCGTGGGCTTTGGAAGGCGCCGTGAGGGAAGTGTGGGGCCCGCAACTGGTGCATTTGCCTCTAGGCGAACTGGTACGCTACTCGCGTGAAGCTGATGCCGGGGCTGCACACGCGACGGCATCTCAGATGCAGGCAGCGGCAGAGGCAGTCGTTGAGCCTGACGCCAACGCCATGCTAGGATCCGCCAAGATATACCTAGGCCTGAGGCGGATAGTTCAGGAACACCACCTTGATGCTGTGGCTGTGCACTGTTTCGCCCTGCTGACGCCGCTCGCGAACACTGCGTGCTACGCTCTGGCGCGCCTAAACGATGAAGGAGTGCCGGCAACCTGCGAAGCCGATGTTCCGTCATGTCTTACGATGCTGTTCATGCGGTATCTAACATCTCAACCGAGTTTCCTGGCTAACCCCTCGTCCGTCGACCTGCGAACGGGTACAGCGGTGTTTGCCCACTGTACCATACCGCCAAGCATGTGCTCGACATACTCGCTGAGATCACACTATGAGTCGGACTTGGGTGTAGGCATTGCAGGTGAGCTGGAACCAGGCCCTGTTACTGTTGTCCGCATCGGCGGGAGGGAGCTGCGGGACGTGTACGCCGTGCGCGGCCAGCTGATTGAGTGCGGGGAGCGGGAAGACCTATGCCGCACCCAGCTGGCTGTGAAGTTCGACCGGCCGGAGGACGCGCGCATCCTCCTCAGCCGTCCGCTTGGGAATCACCACATGGTTGTCCGGGGTGACTGGACGCGCCAGATCAACGCGTACTGCGACTACTTCCACAACTAGTATCCGGCTGCTATCTGGGCCAGGGCGCCGGCGGCACTGCGAACGTCACCCATGGTGTTGAACCAACCGAAGCTGAAGCGGAGTGTACCGGCGGGAAACGTCCCGAGCGTCATGTGAGCCAGAGGGGCGCAATGGAGCCCTGACCTCACCATGATTCCGAAATCCCTGTCGAGGAGAAAGGCCACCTGTGACGCGTCAGCCTGTGCAGATGTCAATCCCACCGATACAGTCGCCACTCGGTCAGAGGCGCACACAGGTGCACTGGTGTTCGTCTCCCACGGGCCGAATACTCGTATCCCGGGAATAGCGCGGACCATTTGCTCGAACTTGCTTGCGAGTCGTAGTTCGTGCATGCCTATCTGATTGACCCCGTTTTCGAGCACGAATCTGATTCCGGCGCCGAGCCCTGCTATCCCCAGTGTGTTGGGGGTGCCGGGCTCGAATTTGTCGGGCAAGAACCCGGGCTGGAACTCTTCATCAGATCGACTTCCTGTGCCGCCTTGGATAATGGCCGCCATCTCAGTTGCCGCGCGGGGGCTCAATACCATCCCGCCTGTTCCGGGCGGACCGTAGAGCCCCTTGTGCCCGGTAAACGCCAGCACATCTAGGGCCAGCGCACGTAGGTCAATGTCGATTACCCCAGCAGTCTGCGCTGCGTCCACTACCATTAAGACCCCGGCTTCCCGCGCTATGCCGGCAACTTCGGCGACAGGCATCACCGTGCCGGAGACATTGGAAGCGTGGGTCATCACGATCATCCGCGTGTTGGGCCTGAGAGCGCGACGCACATCGCGAGGATCCAGCCTGCCCTGTGCGTCGCACTTGACCGCCGTGACCTCGGCAACCACGCCCTCCTCGGCCGACCTCAGGGGGCGCATCACTGAGTTGTGCTCCATACTGGTAGTCACGACGTGGTCGCCGCGGCGGAGCAATCCATGTATGGCGAAATTCAGCGCGTAGGTGACATTGGGGGTGAATATGACTTGTTCGGCTCTGGATGCGTGAAACAGCTGAACCACAGCCTCTCGCGCCTCGAAGACTAATCGGCCGGCGTCAAGACTGCTTCCGTAGCCTCCCCGTCCTGGGCTTGCGCCGATGTCGCGCATGTAGCGCGCCATCGCCTCAAAGACCTCGGCGGGCTTGGGATAGGAGGTTGCCGCGTTGTCGAGATAGATACGCCTATTGGAGCCAGCGATATCCAAGGAATGCTCGCCTCCCGCAGCTTAGTATCGCCCCGGCCGTGCCGGGTGTCAACTATGCATAGGCAAGGACTATGGCTGACATGTACTCCATTAACATATGCTATTTGTCGTGGTCTGCCGCCTCAACATATACTTGACGGTGCGGGCATTGTGAGATTGTGCACACATGCAAATGCATCAGGAAGGGACTGATTTGGCGTTGGATCAACGTAGAGTCGTGCTGATAGCCGGCGCCGTCGCGGGCGCTCTCAGCTTCGTTCTGGTCGCAGCGGGAAACCCGGCGAACATGGGGATCTGTGTTGCATGCTTCATCCGGGATACTGCAGGCGGGCTCGGACTGCACAGGGCGGAGGTAGTCCAGTATCTTCGTCCGGAGATACCCGGCTTCATTTTAGGTTCTATGTTGGCTGCCCTGGCTGCGGGCGAATTCAGGGCGCGGGGCGGGTCTTCGCCGGTGCTCCGGTTTGTCTTGGGCTTCTTCGTGATGATAGGAGCGCTGGTCTTCCTGGGCTGTCCTCTCAGGATGGTCCTTCGCCTCGCGGGCGGGGATCTCAACGCCGTCCTGGGCATACTGGGCTTTACGGCGGGCATATTGGTTGGCGTCCTCTTCCTGCGGCGCGGCTTCACACTTGGCAGGAGCTCGCGTATGGGCGTAGGCAACGCCATGGCGCTCCCCGTACTTAGCGTGTTTCTGCTGATTCTGGCCGTCGTCGCGCCGGCATTCGTCTTCACGAGTTCCAAAGGTCCGGGATCGGCACACGCTCCCGTGCTCTGGGCGCTGGCTGCCGGCCTCGTTGTCGGCGCTCTCGCTCAGCGTTCGCGGTTGTGCCTGGCGGGTGGGATACGTGATCTGATCCTCATCCGTGATGCCCATCTGTTTCGCGGGTTTGCGGCCATCTTCGTAGTCGCTCTCGTCCTTAATGTGATTTCGGGCCGGTTCCGACTGGGGTTTGAAGGGCAGCCTGTGGCTCATAGCGACGGACTGTGGAACTTCTTAGGCATGACGGCGGTGGGACTAGGCGCTGCTCTCCTCGGCGGATGTCCGCTGCGCCAGTGCATCCTGGCAGGGGAAGGCGATGCAGACGCAGCCATGGCGTTCCTCGGCATGCTTGTAGGCGCCGCGTTCGCCCACAACTGGAGCATAGCGTCGTCGCCGGCCGGCCCGACTGCCAATGGAAGAATCGCCATCGTTGTGGCTCTCGTCGTGATGGCCATAATCGGGTACATGGGCGCAGAGACGTCCGGGAAACCGAATCAACAACGAACTGCCGGGGAGGCGTGAAAGAGTGCCTTATCGCGTAGACGCGCGCGGGCTTTCCTGCCCACAGCCTGTGGTGATGACTAAGAAGGCCCTCGAGGCAATGGGACTTGGGGCAAAATCCAAGGCGCTCAGGGGATCGGAGGTCTCTGATGCTTCGGGACCCTTGGAAGCCATAGATGTCCTCGTAGACAACCGTACAGCCATGGAGAACGTGTCGCGGTTTGCCCGCCACAGCGGTTACGATGCAGATGTGGAGACCGTCAAGGAAGGCGATGACTGCTACATTGTTCGCATCTGCGTAAGGAGGCGGGCGCAGCATGGACGACCATAATCCTACACCTGGGCTGACTCCTGTGTTCTTGATCTCGTTCCCCAGTGTTCATCATGCGTTCAAATGCGAGAGCGTCATGCGAAAGCCCGGACGCCGGATTCAGATGATGCCCGTTCCCAGGAGGGTCAGTTCCAGCTGCGGGCTAGCCGTGGAGATACGGGCCGACGACATCGTGCACGGTCGGGATGTTGCTCGGGAGCTCGAGAGCGGCGGTGTGGATTACGAGGCGGTCTTCTTGCTCCGTCAGGATGGCCGGTATGAGTTGATGAGCGAGGGCACGGAGGAAAAGCGCCCGCGGTGATGAACAGAATACCACAGGAAAGGGGAGGGTGGTATGAGGAGACTTGCGCGCGCGGACGTGCCCGTGGATGAGACGTGGAAACTAGAGGATCTGTTCCCCACAGCCGACGATTGGCAAAACGAGCTCAACGCTGTGTTGGGCGACATCCCCTCGGTGTCGGCATTTAGCGGGCGACTTGCCGAAGGGGCAGTGACGCTGCTTGAGTGCCTTGAGGCCATGGAAAGGCTCATGATGCGTATGCTCCGAGTGGGCGTGTATGCCTTTCTTCGTTTCTCTGAAGACGGATCCAATCCGGGAAACCAGGCGATGATGGGGCGGGTTTCGTCCGTCGAGGCGCAGATGGGGGCCCTTACCGCATTCATTCAGCCCGAGATACTGGCCCTGCCTGACGGCACAGTGGAGCGGTATCTTGAGGATGAACCGCGCCTTGAGCCGTTTCGGCGGCGCTTGGGGCAGATCCTATCGAACAAGCCTTACGTGCTGTCGCACGAAACTGAGGCGGCCCTCGCGGCTCTCGGCGAGGTGTTCGGAGCGCCGAATACCATCTATCAGCTCGGCAAGAGCGGCGACATGACCTTCGAGCCCGTGCAAGACTCAAAGGGGCAGGAGATTCCGGTGTCGTTCGCCACGTATGAGGAGACTCTGGAGCTTGCGCCCGATGCCATTCTCCGCCGCAGTGCGTATTCATCGTTCTCCGAAGGGCTGAAGCGTTATCAAAACTCTTTTGGCGGTGCTTTTGGCGCCGAGATCAAGAAGAACGTGGCCATTGCCAAAATCAGGAGGCACAAGTCCGCCACTCACATGTTCCTGCATGAGCAGGAGGTTTCGGAGGAGTTCTACCACAACCTGGTGAGCACAATCCAGGCCGGGCTGGCCCCGCACATGCGTCGATATGTGGAACTGCGTAAGCGAGTCTTGGGCCTGGACAAGGTGATGTACTGCGATATCGAGGCCCCGCTTGACCCGGGCTTTCGGCCGGACATCGCGTATGAAGAAGGATGCGGGCTTATCCAGGACGCGGTCGAGATAATGGGCCCTGAGTACTCCCGGATAGTGCGGGACGCCCTTCAGGAGAGATGGATCGATAGGGCAGATAGTATCGGCAAGTCCACAGGCGGGTTCTGTGCGCCGGTGTATGACGTGCATCCATACATCCTCACCACCTGGGGCGCCAACATGCGATCGGTGTTTACCATCGCGCATGAGCTGGGCCACGCGGTGCATATGGTGTTTTCCTCGCGCAACCAGCGGCTTATCAATACCGACATGTCGAGAGTATTTGTCGAGGCGCCGTCCACATTCAACGAACTGCTTCTGGCGCAACACATCTTGAGTCAGCAGTGTGACGGGCAGATGCGACGCTGGGTACTCATGCAGATGCTGGCCACCTACTACCATAACTTCGTCCGACACATGCTTGAAGCGGAGCTTACGAAGCGCGTGTATGCCCTTGCTGAGGAGGGCAACCCTGTCACCGCGGCACTTCTGTCGCAGCTCAAGGGGGAGATTCTGGAGGAGTACTGGGGCGGAGTCGTGGCAATGGACGACGGCGCCCGCCTCACGTGGATGCGACAACCCCACTACTACATGGGTCTCTACTCCTACACCTACTCCGCCGGGCTGGTGACTGCCACGGTGGTCGCCGAGAACTTAGCCAGTGACGGCCAAGCCGTGGCCGAGCAATGGGTCAGGGTTCTGAAGGCCGGCAGTACCAAGAAACCGCTCGATCTGGCGAAGATGGCGGGAGTAGACTTGGAAGACGAGGCGACTGTGCGGCGTGCCACGGACTATGTAGGCCGCGTCGTAGGCGAGCTCGTGCAGAGCTTCTAGTCGAAGTCGCCGCCTGGCTGTGGTAAACTGGTGTTTGCCGGGTGACGGCACTTGATTGGGCCCGCCGTGGAATGGAGAAGTGTAGGCTTTGGCAGACAGATCAAATGGCAACCTCGCCAAATTCGCAGGCATAGTCGCGTTGGGCACGGTTTTCAGCAAGATCCTAGGCTTTCTGCGGGAGACATCATTCGCCGCCCAATTCGGGGCGAGCTACGCGACAGACGCGTACCTGGTGGCTATGATTATCCCGACGCTGATGCTGATGGGAGTGGGGCCCGCCGTTACCACCACGTTGGTGCCGGTCTTCGCCGACCTTGAGCGGCGGCGCGGCCGGGACGCGGCGTTTGCTTCGGTAAGCGCGATCATAAACGCATGTTTCATCGTTTCAGGCGCGGCCATGGTTGCCGGCATGGTGTTCGCGCGCCCCGTGGTTCGGCTGGTGGCGCCCGGGTTCTCCGGCGAGGCATTTGCGCTTACCGTCGAACTCACCACCATCCTGTTTCCGATTGCGGTTCTGACAGTGATGGCACACTGCGTAACAGGTGTCTTACATGCAGTGGGCAGGTTCGCGGCCCCGGCCGTGACCGGAATCGTGCAGAATGTAATCATCATCACTGCGATCGTGGCATTCGGCCCGCGGTACGGAATTCAGGCGGTGGCAGTAGGCACTGTACTGGGTTCCCTGAGCATGCTGGCCGTGCAGTGGCCGGCCCTTCGCGCGTGCGGCTACAGGCACCGGTTCGCGCTGGACTGGAACGACACGGGGCTGCGCCAGGTGGGTCGGCTGATCGGACCGATCATCCTAGGCACGGCGGCATCGCAGGCAGGCGGTCTTGTCATTCGAGCCCTGGCATCGCGCCTGCCCGAGGGCTCGATCACATATCTCAACTACTCGCAGCGACTGGCGGCGCTGCCGGTGGGCGTGTTTGGAACTGCCTTGACAACTGTCCTTTACCCAACGCTTGCCCGTCTGTACTCTGAGGACAAGTCCGAATTCTCTAGAACCTTCAGGCGCTCGATTGGAATCGTCTTCTTCATACTACTGCCCATGGCGGCGGGACTGATGATCCTGGCTGCGCCCGTGGTGCGGCTGGCCTTTGAGCGTGGTGTTTTTACGGCGGAGGCCACTTCCGCTACTGCCGTCGCGCTGGTGTACGCAGCCATCGGGATACCCTTCACGGGTCTCGCGGACCTTACGTCGAAGGCTTTCTACGCCACGCACGACACCCTCACTCCAGTGTTCGTGAACGTGGGCGCCGTGGGCGTTAACGTCGGGCTCAGCCTGACGCTTGTAGGGAGTATGCAGCACGCCGGGCTGTCGCTTGCTGCATCCTGCCAACCCATCGCTTCGTTCATGATCCTGCAGGCAATCTTGAGGCGCCGGGCGGCCGCATCCCAACGCCAGAGCGCGCCCACCGGCTCCACCGCTCGCGCTGCCTGGGGGCAGACCTCCGGGGAAACCGGGTCCCCGCGGGTCGGGGGGTACAGCCTAGCCGCATCACTTGCCAAGTCAGTAGTGGCGGCGGCGGTCATGTGGGCGGCAGTGTCGGCACTTGACCCGTGGTTTGCCGCGCGCCTTCCGCAGACGGGCACAATGGCCCAGGCTCTGCGGTTGGCTGCTTCTGTGGGCGTAGGCGGAGCGGTGTACTTCGGCATGGCCGCCGTGCTCAGGAGCGACGAACTTGCATTTGCGGCCGGAGCCGTGCGAAGTCGGTTGGATCGCGGCAGGCAGGCGCGCTGAGCCGGCAGGCAAGATCTAGTGAGCGGCGGCTCCGACCGCGTCGGAGGCCGCCGCTCCCGATTATCTGTTCACCAGGGAATGTAGATCAGGCTTTCATGTCGGGTCGGCCGAGCTTTCCTTGCTTCACTCTTCCGAGCACGTTAATGGCTTCTACGATCATCCAAAGCTCAAGCACGATAATGATCCCGTCTATCACAGCCAGTAGCGTGTTACCCGCGGCTATGTAGTTGCGGAGGTTGCCGACCATGCCCCAAGTGGTCATGAATATCATGAATATCATGGGAAGCATGGTGTACTGAGTGGGCTTGTTGTTCTCGGCCAAGTACACAGTGACTGTGAGCAACGCCAGTCCTGCAAGCAGTTGGTTGGTGGCGCCGAACAGAGGCCATATGACGTTGGCGCTGCCGCGGAAGGCCATGAAGTAGGCGCTGACAACTGCGATTCCGGCGGCGATGTACTTGTTATCGAGCCACTTCTGCCCGATACTGTCGCCGAACTCGGAGATCACGTAGCGCTGCAGCCGGGTGGCAGTGTCAATGGTAGTGCTGGCGAAGCTGACCATGAAGACGGCCAGGATGTTGAGGGCCAGCGCCTTCGAGATGCCCAGCGTCTCGACGATTCTCGCGCCTCCTTCTGCGAATGTAGGAAGCGTGGGCACTTTGGCGTAGTTTGCATAAGTTGTGAGCCACGTCTCTTTGGATACGCCTGTGGTGACCGCGATGATAACCAGCGTTGCCAGGGCGGCCTCAAGCAGCATGCCTCCGTACCCAACCGGCAACGCGCTGGGCTCCTTGTCGATCTGCTTGGAGCTGGTGCCGCTCGATACCAGGCTATGGAAGCCGGATATCGCGCCGCACGCTATAGTGATAAACAGGAACGGGAACATGGAAGGCGCCCCGGCGGGCGATGTCACTACTGCCGGCGCGACTATGGGCAAGGGCCGGGCGATTATCCCCACTATCAAGAGGACCATGGCCACTCCCAGCTCCAGCGCGTTAATGTAGTCGCGCGGCTGCAACAGACGTTGCACGGGCAACGTAGAGGCAAAGAACACATAGATCATGATTATCACGATCCACGCGGCCTTGCTGAGGGCGACCGGGATGTACAGGCCTATCCAGATAGTGAGGTACATCAGGACTATCGCGACAATCGACCCTATTAGCAGGCTTCCCTTCTTCTCGTACAGATACCACGACAGCCCCATGGCTATCGCAATCTCGATCCAGATCGGAAAGACGCACTGCGGATATTGTACAAACAGGTTGGCCATGAGGATCGCGAATATGGCGATTACGATCCATAGGCAGAAGAAGATGATCAGGAAGAAAAGCGACCGTGTGCGGGTATTCACTACTGACCCTGTGATGTCGCCAATGGACCTGCCATCGTGGCGCATTGAGAGGACCAAGGCTCCGAAGTCGTGTACCGCGCCTGCGAAAATCGACCCGAAGACCACCCAAAGCAAGGCAGGGACCCATCCCCATATCACCCCTAGCACCGGGCCGACAATGGGACCAGTGCCGGCGATAGATGTGAAGTGGTGACCGGCAAGGATGAACTTGTTGGTGGGAACGTAATCCACACCGTCGTTGTGTTTCTCAGCAGGTGTAATGTTCTTGGTTGCCAGTTCGAATACCTTTGTGCCCAGCTTCTTTCCGTAGAGGTTGTACGCCAAGATGTACAGGGCGAACGTCACAACCATCACCAAGAGAGAATTCACTTAGTTCACCTCCGAATCGCATTTGGGAAGCCGTGGAAGACCGATGCTTCCTATTCCAACTGCTGATTCGGTACAAACTGATGGACTCCTGCTAATTTGCACCTGTTATGTATAGTCATTTGGGACTGATGCCAAATCATGCACTACAGGCGCATCAGCGAGTGCAGGATCACATGTTCACTATCAGGCTGAAGTCGCCGGACCTGGCGGCCTCGAGGATAGGCCCCATGTACTCATCTACTTGCGATGCCACCAGAGGCACCGGCATGTTCTGCAGTTTCGATTCCAGTTGTGGATTCTTGGCAGCGCCGAGTGCGCGCGAGACATGTTCATCAGTGAAACCTGGGAGTTCCGACAGCCTGGTCGGGAAGCCGATCTTCCGGCTCAGGTTGGTCATGCCTTCTGCGACTACTATCCCCAGTTCACGTCCCGACAGGGCATCGAGATCTTCGGTAATGTACCCGTAGCGCCGGAATATGCCGCCCACTAGCCTGAGCTTATCTTCGATCGCAGGCGCGAAGAACACGGCGTAGTAGGGGTTCATTATGGCGCAGGCGCGTCCGTGTGATGTGACGTCAACTAGAGAGAAGCTGTTGAGATGGGGGCCGTTGGTCCCTCCGACCATGATGGCGTATGCCCCGAGATCAGTGGCAAGGCCCAGGGCCTCGCGAGGCGCTCGTGCCTCGGGGTCGGCCATAATCGCAGGGATGCCGGACACAATCAGCTCGATTCCTACCTCCGCTATCTCCTGAAGCAGGCCGAGGTTCGCGCCCTTTGCGCCGAGGAATACCTCCAGGCAGTGGGCGAGCCCATCGAATGCTCCGTCCAATGTCACGTCAGGCGGCGCGCTCCGGGTCAGCGAGTAGTCGAACACAGCCCGGTCGGGAGTCACCGCCTCATCCACTATCAGCTTCTTCTGTCCGGCCCAGGCGTCGGTGACATTGGAGTACTTGGTGAGGTGTGCCCCTGAGCCGGACGCAGTCTGCACAGCCGCCATCGGGAGCAACCTAGCGCCTGTGCGCGCAAGCGCCGGGCCGACCAGGCCCATTCCGTAGTAGCTTTCCAGCTCGGGGTCGTCATGCCCCAGGCAAGCTGCCACATTGGCGGCTTTGGCTGCGTCTATGGTGCTGCCTCCGCCGACGGCTACGATGCAGTCCGGTCGGTAAAGCAGTATGTAGAGGGACATCTTGTACACGTCGTCCAGCAGCGAATTGGGCCTCGATCCGGGAGCGATTCTATCGCCCGCCAGCTCTATGCCGGATTCGTTGAGGGATGAGACGACTTCTTCAACGATGGGCTTGAGCCACGCGCTGCGGTTGGCTATGACCAGCGCGCGCTGCCCCCCCAATTCGTTGGCGTAGGCGCCCACCCGTCCGAGCGCCCCATCACCGTAGGCGTATTTGTCTCCCCGGAAACGATGGATCAAGGCGCGGGCTCGATTCTTCAGATCGTCAGTATGCACTCTCCACAACCCTTTCATTGGCTCATGTATCGTGATATCGCGGCCATGCTCACATTTCGGCAAGACGATCCGAATTCCTTGAAAGGTTTTTGCTCGGCCTGTAGAATCTCCAATAATGAAGAACAGACTCATCTTGGGGGAGGTTGGATTATTAGCGGTGCTGGAGCAAGTAAGGTGCTTGATTCTCGATCTGGACGGTACAGTGTACCTAGGCGACGAGTTGATACCGGGCGCGCTACTCCTGCGCCAGGCGGCACAGGATCTTGGAATCGATGTGTTTTTCCTCACGAACAACTCCTCGCGTTCGCGAAGCTACTACGCGTCCAAGCTTACCCGGATGGGCTGGCCGGTGACGTCCGATGGAGTGCTCAGCTCATCTCAGGCCACAGCCATCACTCTCAAGAACCGCGGTTACCGGAGGCTTTACGTTGTGGGTACCGAGAGCCTCACGGACGAGTTGACAGCCTACGGCCTCACGGTGTGCGACGACAGAGAGGAACACGTGGACTGCGTGGTCGTGGGGTTCGACACTTCGCTCGTTTACAGCAAACTGCGGGCGGCCGGACGGCATCTGCAGAGGGGGACGCCGATGATATCGACGAATCCGGATTTGGTCTGCCCCTTGGAGGGCGGCGAGTTCATCCCGGACTGCGCTGCCATAAGCGCCTGCCTGATGACGGCGTACGGCGTTACCACTGAGTACATCGGCAAGCCCGAGCGCGGAATGCTGGACCTGGTGGAGGCGAATACGCCATACCGAGGCAAGCAGATTGCCATGGTCGGCGACAGGCTGTACACCGACATCCGTTTCGGCTCCAGATGGGGCCTTCTGTCGGTGCTGACGCTGTCGGGTGAGACAAGCCTGCCCGACCTAGGCCCGGACGACCATCCCGACCTGATCGTGGACGATGTGGGGCAGTTGGCCGAGATGATCCGTCATGCGCGCTCGTAGGTCCATAGTTCCTTTTTGCTGGTAGACACGCCAAGCGCTCCGGAGGCCATGATCGATTCGATATCGGCGACCGTTTCTACCAAGCCGCCGGCGATGAACGGCGGGATCTTGTCCATAGGCAACCGGTGCGCCATACTGGGAACCACCAGAGCGGGAAGGATTTCCACTGCATCAGGGCGCGATGATGCGATTATCTCGAGGCCGGTCTTGAGCGATTCGGAATCCAGCATGAACAGGCGCTGAATCGCCATGAGGCCTTCGTTCTTGGCCGCTCGGATCAGAGTGCTTCTGGTGGTGAGTATTCCGCGCACGCCTATCTCAGTTGCCAACCACTTGATGCCTGCGGGATCCTTTCCGATACCCTGCACTAGATCGAGGTGGCAGAAGACCTGCATTCCGAGGCACTCGCCACGTGCGCATACATCTCGCAGGTCGTAGAGAGTGCCGGTCAGGAAGAACACTAGCTTGGCCCGGTAGCGATGGGCAATATCCACATCTTCCACGCGTTTCAGCGCGGGTATTGCCGGATACTTCTTGAGATGCTGCCATATGCGTGCGCGGTCTTGTTCGCTGAGGCCGGGGATCCAATTCACGGCCGTCCACTCCTTTCTGGCTTGGAGGTGCGTACAGTGCGTAAGCTATATCCGATGATACTCGCCGCGTTGGTGGCGGCTATCGCGGCGACTCTCGGTTCCGTCGCCCATGCCGCTCCTGAGGTGTCACGCAGTCCGCTGGATGTCAGCGGCGGCGTCCTGGCCATCATATATAGTTCGCCAGACTCTGCGCCGGCCCTTTCCGTCGAATACGACGGGCTCCAGTTGTTGCTGGGGTATCGGGTCGAGCCATTCGGGCCTTTCAAGCAGCCTGGCACTTCCGGGCGACTCCAGCTGTTCGCCGGGGCCGGCCTGCCCAAGTGGGGGCCCGGCCGCACGGGATCGCTCATGATGTCGGGTCGGACGCCTCCCGTGCCGCACGTCGGCTACCGCTTTGCCGTGGGCAGCGTAGACTACGTCCACTTCGTTGGCCTGATGGAGTCAGAGCAGCGAAGAAGGCTGATCGGGCATCGACTGGAGTACTCGCCCACAGCGTGGCTGCGCCTAGGGGTCAGCGAGACTGCTGTGGTGTCGGGGGAGGCCTCTCCTCTGCTCTACTGGCCTTTTCCCGGACTTCCGCTGTACGCGTTACAGCGGGCCGTTAGTCAGCGCGACAGGGCGCAGGACAGTCTCATCAACGTCAACCTCGGGGCCGACTTCGTGGCTACGCTGCCTGGAAAGGGGCGATGGCCAGAACTAGAAGCATATGGAGAGCTGCTGATCGATGACGCGCAGGGATCCATATCCAGCAGGGATGTGGTTCCGGACTTCCTGGGCGCGCTGGTCGGAGTGCGTGTTCCGCGATTCCCCTCGGACCCCCGTTTCGCGGTGCACCTGGAGTATGTGGCGATCGCCAACTATGTATACTCTCACAGAAACCCCGATTGCAACTACGTATATCGCGGAACGGGGATCGGCCACAGCCTGGGGCCTGACGCCGACATGCTGGCGCTTGCTGCGGATTTTCGGCCGGATTCTCGAACAGTCGTTTCGCTTGTCGGCGCCTTTGCTCGCCACGGTGAGGGCGAGATCGGCCATCCATGGTCGCCCGGAGAGGGCGGCAACCGCGAGGCGCCGAGCGGCGTCGTAGAAAAGACGGTCAGAGTATCGCTGGAGTTGGAGAGGATTCTGCTTGAGCCCGTGTTGTTCGCTGGA
The DNA here is from genome assembly GCA_019136685.1 of Bacillota bacterium. Taxonomy (GTDB): domain Bacteria; phylum Bacillota; class DTU025; order DTU025; family DTU025; genus UBA5389. Next base: position 19,555 of record JAGVTS010000095.1, read on the forward strand.
CGGCTGGAGCTAGGTACAACGTTCAGCAAGGGGCACGTTCAAGGCAGCACACACAGGTACTGGCGCGCCGGGGCGGCCCTCGGCGTCAGGCTGTAGCGGGCAACGATATCGCCAGATCAGAACCTTATTCGAAGCCCTGACCGGAGCCTGCCGTAGTTGCGCGGTGGGATCAACCATTCGAACTCGGCGAACCATGGGCCGAATTCGCCCCCGCCGATCAGGTGGAGCCCGGTTGAGCCAGGGGTGAACTCGCGGGTGATGCCCACCCCTCCGTAGAGACCGGTTAGGATTGTGAACTGCCTTGGATAGACCAAGAGCAGGGATGCGCCGGCGGACTTGGCCCCGCGCCCGATATCGAGGTTGACTGCCAAACGCAGGTATTCGGAGAGGCCTGCTCCCAGGCCCGCGCTGACGCCGTCTGCGATGATGAGCGACACCTGCGCCCGGTCCAGGCGAGGCCAGGCGTTGCCCGCCGCTGACACCTGTGCCGGTAGCATTGCCATTGCGACAGCGCTGAGCAGAACCGGTATGATAAGTGTGATAGTCTTATTCATTGAATACACTCCTTGCACACGCGTTGTGCTCGTTAGGCATCATGTACATTCACATTGCCTGGAGGACCAGCTATTGAAAGACGCAAGCAGACCAAGAATCGATAGATACTCCTGGCCCTTGGCCGCCCTGTGGTGGCTTCTTGCAGTGGCGTACCCGGTTCTTCTGATAGTGGCCGCAAGCCGTCCTGAGTTCGGCGCCGAGTTCACCCGGATGCTGATCGAGCGGTTGATGCCGGGCCTTGCGAGTCGGCATGTTCACATGCTGGTAGTGGCCATACGCAAGTCTGCGCATTTCCTCGGGTACTCTCTATTCGCCACTATTCTTGTAAATGCCTTTCTGTCGTTCTCACGCCCTCCTCGCAGTCGCAGGACTTTGGCGATCGTATGTGCGGCGGCGGCAATCGCGGCCGTGGGAGTGGCGGCCATGGACGAGCAGATTCAGCTGACCGCGGCATTTAGATCCGGGTCGCGACAGGATGTGCTGGTGGACTCACTTGGTGTGCTGACGGCTTTGGTCGTCCGGATCAGGCGCGTCGAGTAGGAGCATGCGGGAACACATGTTGCTTGTGGCACGTATGAGCTATAATAGGAAAGGCTGTCTGTCAAATCGCGCGTCGGCGGCCTGAAGGATGGTGGAGGATTGATGTTGATGACTCTGGGAAAGACTAGGCTTGCTGTATTGATGGTAGTAGTAGTAGGGGCGTTGGTTCTCTTCACGGCATGTTCAAGCCCGGCTATGGCGGCACATCTGGTTGTCACTATGAGCGATGGCTCGCAGGTCACGTACAACATCCCGGTTGATGAATCGCAGGTTCAGTCTGTGGTCCTGGGCTCGTCGGAGCAGTCAATGACCGATGCCGAGGCGGCCATTGCCACGGTAGACGGCGAACCCATTACCAGGCAGGACTTCTACATAGCGCTATCGGATGCGGTGGGAAGGCCTGTACTGGATCAGCTCATAAGCGAGATGCTGCTTGCGCAGGCTGCCACCCGAGCCGGTGTGTCGGTGTCGAAAGATGAGGTGGAGCTGGAATTCGAAGCCGTTCGTCAGCAGGTGGGCCCGGAGTTTGAGAGTCTCCTGGCGCAGTACGGAATGACCGCCGATGATCTCAGGAACAATCTTGAGATTAGCCTACTTGTCTTCAAGATATCTACTAAGGACGCCGTCGTGACAGACGAACAGATTGCCGCCTACTACGACGAACATGCTGCCGATTTCGCGAGCCCTGAGATGGTAAGGGCCAGCCACATACTGGTAGAGACTGAGGCAGACGCACAGGCGGCTCTAGATAGGATCAAGGCGGGCGCGGATTTTGGGGAGGTCGCGGCAGCCATGTCGATGGATCCCGTGACTGCCCGGAACGGGGGAGACCTCGGGTTCTTTGCCGCGGGAGAGATGGTGAAGGAGTTCGAGGACGCCGCTTTCGCATTGACGGTGGATGAGGTCAGCGGGATCGTGAAGACTGACTATGGCTACCATATCGTACAGGTTACTGACAGGGTTGAGCCCCGCCAGGCATCTCGCGAGGAGGTCGGCGGCATGATCGAGCGGCTGCTCAGGAGCGCCCATGCAATGAAACCGGCGGAACTCATTGCCCAGCTCAAAGCGACTAGCCTGATCACCGTCTTCGATCCCAGGTTTGCAGACCTGGGCACTGCCCCGCTACCCTAGGAGTTGTGATCTCATGATACGGACGATTCTGTTCGACCTCGACGGCACTCTAGTGCATTTCGAGTTCGATGATTTCATCAAGGCTTACCTCGGAGCCATCAGCAGCAGAGTGGGGCAGTTGGTTGACCCCAGAGCGTTCGTGGCTCAGCTGCTTGCGTCTACGGAGGAGATGGTCAAATCGCTGGATCCCGCAAAGACCAACCGCGAGGTATTCACTGACCACTTCTTCCCCAGGCTGGGGCGCACGGCCGGCGAGCTGATGCCCGTGTTCGACGCGTTCTACGAGGAAGACTTCCCGCGTCTTCGCGATACACTTGGCGTAGAGCCGCACCCATCGGCGCGACCGATGCTCGAAGGGCTTATCGACCGCGGCTACGAAGTGGTGATCGCCACGAACCCGGTCTTTCCAGCCAATGCCATAGAGGAGCGGATGAGATGGGGCGGACTGTACGGTCTTCCTTACCGGCATGTGACGTCCTACGAAACTTCGCATTTCTGCAAGCCCAACACTGAGTACTATGCGGAGATCCTTGATGTAGTAGGCAGATCGCCTCATGAATGCCTGATGGTGGGCAACGACACATGCGAGGACCTGGTCGCCGGAGACGTCGGAATCACTACTTACCTGGTCGAGGACTACATGCTCGACCGGGGCCCGCACCGGAGGACTCCAGACTACCGCGGCCGTTTCGAGGATCTGGTGCGGTTCCTGGGGTGCCTGATCGGCGCCTGATCGGCACGTATCGTATTGCCCGGCGGCTACTCCGATCCGGCCGAATCACCGCCGGAGTCCGCCGGGTTCGCCAAATGGATTATGCCCGCTACCTGCGACACATCCAGCGCGAAGGCTATGCCGGTTCCGGGCCTCTCAAGCTGGCCGGCCTTCGTGATGGCTTGCAGTACCGGTTGCGTGCGCTCGCGAGGGATGAGGGTGAGGACTACCTCTTTCTCCGGTTCAATCAGTATTCCGAAGAAGGTCTTGCGCTCATGCACTCCGGTGCCCCGTCCATAGAGCACGGTGCCGCCCTCAGCGCCCGCGCTGCGCGCAGCCTCCACTATCTCGTCGGCCCATCCCTTGTTTATGATCGTCACGATGAGATCGAACTCTCTATCGACGGCTGTCTTTCCGTTTGACAAACTGAACTCCCCCCATCAGAAGTATCTGCATCGCTGGGTGCGGTAGTATCCTTCTTCGTTCTGAACGCGAAACTCAACGCTTCTACTGCAAGCGTGGAAGCCAGCGCAATCAGGCACACAAGCCCGAAGCCCGCCCCGATGGTCGGTCCGCCCGGTTGCTCGGCCGCGATACCCAGGCCGAGCGACATGAGGAAGGTGACGGTGAGCGGGCCGGTTGCCACTGCGCCTGAGTCGAAGGAGATCGCGGCGAATGCCGGATCGATCCACCGAAGAAGCGTGAGGGCGACGATGTAGCCCGGGATGATGATGTAGGTAAGCGGGATACTGCGTGCGATGAAGTAGTAGCCCAGCGATACCAGCGTAGCCACTCCGAAAGCCATGGTGGCGAGCAGCAGTCGCTCACGAATGTGGCCGGCCGATGCCTTTTCCACTTCGCCGCTGAGCACGCGGGCAGACGGTTCGGCCAACACCACGAGCAGGCCGAGCACAAACCCGACGGGCAACACGATGGCCGGAACGTCCAACTTGCCAAGGCGAGCGCCTAGCGCCCGGCCGAGGGGCACAAAGGCAATGCTGACGCCTTGAAGGAACAGCGAGAGGCCTACGAAGGTCCACGCAAGACCAATCACCACACGGCGCACGAAGGTACGGGGCAGCTTGAGGCAGAAGACCTGGAAGAGGGCGAACAGCGCGCCCAGTGGTATCAGGGTGCGTGCCACCTCGGTCATCACCTGCCCAAACCCGTGAAACACTACGATGTGATCGATCACATAAACACCCCCCACACCATCAGCACCAGTACGGGGCCGAGCGTCGCCAGGCCCACCAGGCCGAACTCATCGGCCAGGGTCTGTTTTCGCTGAAGCACCGACGCTGTGCCCAGCCCGAGCGCGATGATGCACGGCACGGCCATGGGCCCTGTCGAGACGCTGCCCGAGTCGAGGAAGAGCGGCACCAACTCGGGGTTTGTGAATGACGAGAGCACAATCACTGCTATATAGGCCCCGGCGAACAGCCATTTGATAGGGATGTCGAGGAGTATCCTGAGTATCGCGATGGTGACCAGAAGCCCCATTCCGCCCGACAGCAGAATCGCCAGGACCTGCGGGTTGATGCCCGAGTCGGGAAACGAGCCCACCTGCGCGACCAAGACGTGCACTGACGGATCGGCGATGGTGACGCTGAAACTGAAGATGAAGGCGGTAGCTACCAGTAGCGCGGTCGACCCGTGCCTGGGCAAGTAGGCGCCGATCATCTCACCCATCGGCAGTAGCGCTATCCGGGTGCCTCTGAGGAACAGGAATAGACCTGCGGTGGTGAACACGGCGCCGATGAGGAGCTGTGCCAGCGTCGTCCATGACAGGCCCAGAAAGACCGTGCTCAGGACTGCGACGGCGACGGTGAGCGGCGCTACTGCGTTGACTACTTCGGCGACGGCTGCACGAAATTGGCTAGACACTAAGCACTCTCCTTTCTGATTGTATCTTCGCTCTGCTTGGCCAGAGTCCTCTCAGCTGTCGCCTGCGATATCTTGGAGATATGTGAGATTGAGGCGCCCGGCGCGCACCTCGGCCGACAGCCGTTCAAGCTCGCCTTGGGCATCCATCCGGCACTGTCGGCATGCCTGCCGAGGTATGATGACCACGCCGATACGGACTGTCCTGCCTGAGAAGGCGTGAAGGGCCTCTGATTGGATCGAGCGCCACCCGCTGCAGGCTTCGCACAGCCGGATCCGCTCGTTCTGTCGCTCTGCGATATTGTCGGTGTCGTAGTAGATGTCCCGGCGACGCCGGAAGAACTGGCCTGCACCGAACATAGCTTCTAGGTCTGCGTCGCGGCGAGACGCCCACATGTCCTGGAGTGCAGCTACCGTGCGGGCGATGGCACTCGAGATCTCTCGGGGCTGAGCGACGACATCGGGTCGCCAGTCGGGCTCGCGCACGGCGCCAAAGTCCAGTCCTGCCAAGGCCAGCAGGATTCCCAGGTTGACATAGGGAAGGGCGCCTTCGATGGAATACCCGCCCTCCAGTACCACGATGCCCGGCGCCAGCATCTGTGTGAGACGGGCATAGCCTTGCGCGGTGAAGTTCATGTTGGTGAGCGGGTCAGTGTAGTGATTGTCCTGCCCTGCAGCGTTAACAATCAGATGGGGCTGCCAGTCGCGGAGGATGGGCAGCACCAAATGCTCCGTAACGTAGAGCATTCCGGGATCGCCGCGCCCCTCTACTATCGCATTCGTTGACAGAGTCGTGCTCAGGTGAAGCTCAAGCGGCTTCTTGATGCGGCCCGCCGTACTCAGCGCCTCGGTAAAGGCGACGGCGGTGCTCTGGACGAGCGACTCGGGATCCGTGGGTATTTTGGCTACGCCCGCGACTTCGCCATCTATGATCAACGCGGCATCGGTGTTGGTTCCGCCTACGTCGATGCCTAGGACGGGTAAGCGTGTCAAGATAATCACTCCTCAGGCTCTCGTATCTCCATTCACTACAGGCGGGACGAAATCCTCTTGCAATCCTTGAAGGTGAAACAGGCGGCAGCGACTACTATACGACGTAGAGGCATTCATATCATCAGGAATGGAGAGATTCGAGTTGAACTGTGGCGATGCTTGCGATCATGCGAATTCAATGCAGGCTCAGGTCATCTTGTCGCATTCAGTATTGCCGAAGGGCAAGCCCGGGAAGCTGTGGGCAGTCGTAAAGCTCTCAAGTGGGCCAAAGCAACAGGGAACCGCGGAACGGCTGCCGCTGAACATAGGGGTCGTTCTCGACCGCAGCGGCTCCATGAGTGGGCGCCCTCTCGACTATGTCAGGCAGGCGGCCAAGTTTCTGGTAGAACAGGTTGGCGCGAACGACGTTCTTTCCCTCACGGTGTTCGACAGCCAGGTTGACGTCGTCTTCCCGGCGCAGCGCGTGACCAACAAGGACATGCTCAAGCAGGCCGTTGATTCGATCAGTACAGGAGGATCAACCAACCTTTCGGGCGGCTTGCTCCGGGGATACGACGAGGCTCTGAAAGAGGGTCGGTCGGAGCAGGTCAACCGAGTGCTCCTACTTACCGACGGAATGGCCAACGTGGGAGTGGTCGATCCCGACATGCTGGCGGGCAAGGCCGGCGCAATGCTGCGCAGGGGAGTGTCGCTCTCAACTGTCGGCGTAGGCCTGCACTTCAACGAGGACCTGCTGATTCAGCTGGCGGAAGCGGGAAAGGGGTCCTATTACTACGTTCGGGAGGCTGATGAGATCCCAGGCGTGTTCGCTTCTGAGCTTCAAGGGCTGCTCTCCGTGGTCGCACAAAACATCGGTCTGCAAGTGCACGGCCTATCAGGATGCCGTGCTACGGCGGTCCTCGGTTATGAACCGGCGTTTGACGACACAGGCATGTCGCTTACATTGCCCGATATGTTCCACGATGATCAGAAGCTGCTGGCAGTAGAGATCGACCATCCGGCTTTGGCTGCGGGCCAGCACGAAATCCTCAAGATACGATTGTCATACGCAGATGCCGCTCATGACTTGGATGCCGTCTCCGTGGAGGTCACAGCCAAGATGTCTGTCGGCTCCGCGGGCGACCAACCGGAGGCGCCCAACTTCGAGGTGCTCAAGATCGTAGAACTCGCCAAGACTGCCATTGTGAAGGACCAGAGCGTCGAAGCCATCGACCGCGGCGACTTCGAATCCGGGCGTCGGGCGCTGGAGGAGCGTTTGACGGCGCTCAGGGAATTGCAGGAGGCCTATGGGCAACACGATTCCGACCTGCAGGAGGAGATCAGTAACTTGGAGAGCATGTCTGTGCAGGATTCCGGTTCGTTCTCGGCGTGCTTCGATACTGAGAGCCGCAAAGACCTCAGGTATCAGAGCTATCAGAGGAGGCATAATCGCCCGACGAATCGTCCGGAGAAGTAGCGCGTGCGTGCTATTCCGCGGTGAACAGGCCTGCGATGGCATCTTGGAACCGGCCTGGGTTATCGATGAGGATCAGCTGGAAACCATGCTTCTGAGCTGCCGCGCCAAAGTATTCGTCTGTGCTTGCGCCGCGGGCTGCGATGAGGTAGTGAACCCCGCTCATGCCGGCATCGAGAAGGCGACGAGTGATGGGGTCCATTTCGTCCCGGCCTCCCAGGTACACTCCTATGATGGCCAGGCCCGAGGCGCGCATCTTGCCCAGTATGTCTTCTACTCGTCGCTGTTCGGTTCGCGCTGTGAGCCAGGCGGCTTTCATGCCGCCTTCATCGGCTCGGAAGACGATTATCACTGTGCAGCTGGACTTGATGTCGCAGCAGATGGCTGTGGGAGCCGCGTTGCTTTTGAGGCCCAACGCGTCAACTGCTTGCTTCACGAGGGCCATGTCGCTGCTTTGGCCGGCAGTGGTGATGAAGACGGGGGGTTTCGGCGCCGGGGCCGACGTGGCGTACGCGCGCGCCGGCGCGGACGCAATGACCGCAACGAGCATTACGGCGAGAAATGGGCGAAACCGGCATCGACGCATGTTGTTCCGTACCCCCTGACCATGAAGTGAGTGTACAGTCTGTGTCTTCCACAGGGGGTCGGATGATTCCTTCAGGGCTTGGCATCCGTGGGCTTGACCTCTATCAAGTAACTGCGAGGATGTTCGGCGGGACCCGGGTCAGGATCGGCGAAGAACTCCGCTGTAACGGCTATGGCAACGATGAACGAACCCACCGCGAGGATCCAACCTCCGATCACCCTTAGCAGGGCAAGCGTTGTCTTGTTGCAGGTAAGCCCCATTATGGCGCCCCCATTCAAGTTGGTCGCTTCGAGGATCGCCATGTACCTCATACGCTAGCTTGCTGGGAAATGTGTCGGTCTGAACATCATCAGGTTTGCTGAGGCACTCGTCGTCCATGGGAGCGGGGCTTCGAAGGGCGACTACATCGCGTCCGGGCTGCCGGCCTCTGTGAGGCGATTGGGAGGTCCGGATCCGTGGCGCATGACACCCACGGCCATGAGCGCGCCGCCGAGAGCGAGGTTGAGGTAGTAGGTGATGACGCGCCATACGGTTACGAACAGCCCCAACACTGCCCGGGGGACAATCGTGCTGAAGAGTGCGGCGAAACCGAGCTCGGCTGCGCCGCTGGACCCCGGCGTCGGGGCGTAGGCGGCTGCAAGATAGAAGATGATGGTCACTCCCATGGCGTGGAAATAAGGCGTCTTCAGCCCAAGTCCTGTGAGAACCACGGCCGGGACAAGTGCAGTGGCTACCCAGGCGGCGTAGCTTAGGATCAGCACGGCGGCCAGCACTGGCTTGCGGTTGCTGATGAATTCCTGCAGTGCCTCGCGAAACGCTCTCAGTTCATGATCGATGCGCTCGAGGACGGCTTCGAGGGTTTCGGGCTTGAAGAAACGCAGAGTAAACCGATTGCGCACAGCCGGCACCACAAGCACTCGGATCTTTTCGGGCCTGCTAATCAGGTAGAGCGATAGCAGGAATATACCGGTATACATGGTTACGCCCACAGCCAATGCAATGTTCATACCAAGCGGCAGGCTCCACTCAGCGCGCGAGAACAGAAGCGCGGCAGACGCCGCGAACCCCAGGCTGACTCGGGCGAAAGCGTTCATGATTGCCTTTACGGCGACGACCGCAGTGGACTGCCCTGCGGTCAGCCCTTTGCTGGTCAAGAGATATGCCTGAAGCGGCTCGCCGCCTGTATCGAACGGAGTGACATTGGACACGAAGGCGCCTAGTACTGAGATACGCATTCCCTCTACGACGCCCAGATTGCCGTCGAGCGACCGAGCGAGCGCCCTCATCCTCAGCGAGTCGAGCAGCCATGTCAGCACAACGAGGCAGAACGCTATACCGAGCATCACAGGGTCGATGCGCGCCAAATCATGCCACGCGTGGCGGCCTCCGCTTATCTTCACCAGCGTGAACAGCCCAAGCAGGCTGAAGCCTATCGCCACAAACGCGCCGCGTTTCAGTTGTGCCGGCCGCCTCGCGCCACTGGCTTGAGTCATTGGGGAGGCACCTCCCAACTGTAGCTGCGAAAAACACAGCTCATTATAACATACGTCTGCGACGGCATCGCAGTTGCCGGCCATCTCCCAGCCCCATCAAACATTTCCTGGATGCCGTCTGTCGCTGCTCCGCAGGTGTTTACCGAGTGATTCTTGTTCCTGAGCGGCCTTCCACGGCATCGACAGCGTGTTCAAGCGAGGCGATGACTGCGGCCTCGCCGGCGCGATCCACGAACCTTCGGCACGCCTCTACTTTGGGCCCCATGCTCCCCGCTTTGAAGTGACCCTCCTGCTGATACTGGGTTATCTCGGCGAGGGTAACGGTCGCCAGGTCACGCTGGTCGGGCCTCCTGTAGTTCAGTGCCACCTGGCCCACATCCGTCAATATCATCAGGATGTCGGCATTGACATCGCGGCCGAGGCATTCGCTGCCCAAATCCTTGTCGATTACGGCCTCTACTCCCTCATAGTACCCGTTACGCTCGATGACGGGTATCCCGCCGCCTCCATTGGCGATCACAATGGCCCCCGAGCGGACTAGGGAGATTATGGCGTCGCGTTCAACTATTCTGATGGGATCGGGAGAAGGGACAACCTTTCGCCATCCGCGGCCGGCATCTTCAATCCATGTTTCGTTGGCGGACTGCATGCGCTGACGTGCATAGTCTTCCGTATAGAACGGGCCGACAGGCTTGGTGGGATTCTCGAACGCCGGGTCGCGAGGGCTCACGACCATCTGCGTCACCACTGTGACGACTGGTCTTTCGATCGACCTTTGGGCAAGCATTTTGCCCAGCGACTGTTGGAGCATGTAGCCTATCTGCCCCTGGGACTGGGCTCCGCACACGTCCAAGGGCATGGGGGGCACCTGTTCGTGTCCTGCCTCTTGCTGGATGAGGATTGCCCCAACCTGCGGCCCGTTGCCGTGGGTGACCACGACTCGGTAGCCTCGGGAGATGAGTTCAGCGATCTGATCTGCGGTGGATTCCACATTGCCCAGCTGCTCCTCTGCGGTGCCTTTCTGCCCAGGCTGAAGAATGGCATTGCCGCCTAGGGCGATCACGATTGTCTTATCCGCTGTCAATGGTCAACACTCCTGTCACAGTAACCTTACTTGCGTTCGTACACAGCGTCACCCATTACTAACGTCGCCCTTACCTGGAGTGTTTCAGCATCGAGCAAGACGATGTCGGCGTCCATCTCCGGTTCGATCCGGCCTTTGCGTCCGGCCAAACCGATGAGGCGAGCGGGAGTGGATGAGGCCATGCTGATAGCCGCGTGCACCGGGATGCCTGCGAACTTGACCATGTTGCGCACTGCGTTGTCCATCGTCAGCGTGCTGCCGGCCAGGACGCCTGTATCGAGCCGCGCTGCGCCGCACGTCACGATCACGTGTTGTCCACCCAGCTCATAGTGGCCATCAGGCAAGCCTGAGGCGCGCATAGCATCAGTCATCAGCACCGTGCCGCCCGGGCCTTTTGCCCGTGCCACGAGTTTGACTGCGGCCGGGTGTACGTGAATCCCATCGGCAATGATCTCGCATGTTAGCTCGCCATGCACAAGGGCCGCCCCTACGACTCCAGGCTCTCTGTGATGCAGCCCGCGCATGCCGTTGTAGGTATGAGTCACGTGGCGCAGCCCTGCCTCGATTGCGTTCTTAACGTCATCGTAGGACGCTCCGGAGTGGCCAACGGATGCCAGCACTCCTTGGGATGCCAGCGCTTTCACAATGTCCACGGCGCCCGGCATCTCAGGCGCGATGGTCATGACCCGGACATGCCCGCCGCCTACCTCGAGTATTCGGTGGAGGATTGCAGGATTGGGGCTGACTATGCCCTGTTCAGGCTGGGCGCCCTTGAAGGCGGCGTTCAGGAACGGCCCTTCGATATTTACGCCCAGAACTTGGGCTCCTCGTCGCGATGGGTTGCGCACATCGCATTCACCATGCGGGTTGATGTCAGTCCGGGCAGCTTGTGCAGCGGCGCGCGTCGCTGCCAGCATCTGCTCGATAGGCGATGACATCACTGTAGGAAGAAAACCGGTTACTCCGTGGGATGAGACAAACTCGGCCATCCGCGCCAGGGCCGAAGAGGTTGCGTCCATGGTATCGGATCCCGCCGAGCCGTGTATGTGTATGTCGATGAATCCGGGCGCTACGAACGCGCCGCGCGCGTCTATGATGCTATCAGGGTTTCGCCTCAGCATGTCGCGGGTGGGCCCGATTTCAGCGATCTTGGACCCGCGCACCAGCACTCCTGTGTCGACTGACACGCCGTATGCGGATACGACTGTTCCGCCTGCTATGAGAAGTGTTGAATCCAATGGACTCCTTCCTCCTACCTAGACGAATCGGGCGCAGATTGCTCTGTAGAGAGTGAAATTCCCCGCGAATTCCCGAAAACCTTCCTCAGCGTATCAACCGAAGCAACGCGCTGAATACCCACGACAAGCCGGAGAGTCCCAGGCTGACTATGAGCATCGACGCGAAGGGAGCGATTACGTGTTCAGTCATGATGTCGCCGGGCAGATGCCCGAACCAGGAGAACGCGCCAGGGAAGCGGACGAGTATGAATCCGATCAGGAACACCATACCGCCGATCTGAAACAGGGCTGAACCAATTCGCTGTGCCATGGTTTCCACCTCCGCAAGCAGCGCGGCCCAGGTGGCGCCCCGCGGCTTCTTGCACACGGTAGCCTGGGCCCGGGCCGCGCTGAGTCTGCCGCTGAATTAGGAATGAAGTAATATGATTGCTAATTGAGCATATAGAGAATGCCTATTGTCCCCGGGCCGCAGTGACTACCTATCACTGAGCCGGCGGACGTCTCAAGTATCTCCTTCATCTCGGGCATGATTTCGCGCACGCGTTGGGCCATGTACACTGCGTCTTCGTGCACTCCGGTGTGTGTAAGGAAGACCCGGTCCTCTTTCACCAGGCCTTTTCTGACATCCTCTTTAAACCGATCCATCATCCAGTCAAGCGACTTTCTGCTTGAACCTCTGACTCTGCCCGCGACTATCATGCCTCCGTCCACTACGGATATGACTGGCCTGATCTTCAGCACCGACGACAGCAGCGTCTGAACCCCGGTGCACCTTCCGCCCATGTGCATGTAGTCCAGCCGATCGAGTTTGAACGACGTCCGGACCCTTGGGCGGGCCGCCTCAAGCGCCGTGAGTATCTCGTCCATCTGCCTGCCCTGCGAGACCAGGTCGCGTGCGTACAGAACTAGCTGGGCGATTCCCGTAGAGAGGTTCGCCGAATCGAACACACGCGCCTGCCCATCAGGGAGAGTGCCGGCAGCCAACGAGGCGTTCTGCACGGAAGACGAGAACCTGCTGGAAATCCCTATGTAGAGCGCCTGGCGACCGTCTGCGACGGCTTTCTCGAACACGGATCGGAACACTTCCGGGCTAGGGCTTGAGGTCTTGGGCAACTCATTGTTCTGTTCCACCAGCTCAAACAGGCGTTTTGTGTCGATATCCGCGCCATCCCTGTACGTGTCTTGGCCGAATACCACCGTCAGCGGCACGACTGTGATCCCGTAGCGCGCCACAAGTTCCCGGCTGAGATCCGCAGTGGAGTCAGTGATGATTGATATGCCTGACATCTTGTCATCCCCCCAGTTGTCGATATGATGTAGCTGTAATCGACCGTACCAATCTTACCATGCCTGCATATGCGGAGCCAGCAACGGCTTGAGTGGTGATATACTGGAGATATGGCGTACATGGAGTGATCGGGGGGGTAGTAGCAGTGTTCATAATGGATGCTCATTGCGACACGCTTCTGGACATTGCCGCCGGCCGTCGCCGTCTGGCGGAGCGAGGCAAGGGCGGACACATCGATCTGCCGCGAATGGTGGACGGCGGGGTGTCTTCGCAGATCTTTGCGATCTATGTTGAGCCGGAGTACCTGCCGGGCGCAGGGGCTAGGCAGGCTCTGCGTCTAGTGGACGTGTTCCACCGCGAGATCGAGGAAAACAGCGATTCGCTTGTATTTGCCACCCGGGCAGGCGATGTGGGTCGTGCCCGTGACGAAGGCAAGATTGCCGCATTCTTGAGCATCGAGGGAGGAGAGGCCCTGGACGGGTCGATCGAGCTTCTGAGGATCTTCCACAAGCTTGGCGTGAGGCTCATGACGCTCACATGGAGCCGGAGAAACGAGCTTGGAGACGGGGCATACGAGGAGGGCACGCACGGCGGGCTCACTCGGTTCGGAGTGGACGTTGTGCGCGAGATGGACAGGCTGGGCATGGTGGTAGACGTTTCGCATCTGTCGGAGGCAACGTTCTGGCACGTCATGGAAGTATCGACAAACCCTGTGATAGCGTCGCACTCCAACGCCAAGGCCCTGTGCGGGCATTCACGCAACCTCAGCGACGAGCAGGCCAAGGCCATAGCCGGCAGCGGCGGCGTGATAGGCGTCACCTTCGTCGGTCCGTTCCTGGGCGCGGGCAGGCAGTCGGTCCAGGGCGTGGCGGACCACATCGATCATTTCGCCGGCCTCATCGGGGCTGATAATGTCGCCATCGGATCGGATTTCGACGGAGTCTCCGATAGCGCCTTGCCTGAAGGGCTGCCCGATGTGTCGCATATGCCCGCTATCATTGACGAGCTGGTCCGAAGGGGCTACTCGGATGCAGCCGTGCGAGGGATCATGGGCGCGAACCTTCTGCGGGTGGTCGAGGGTGTAATAGGATAGGACAGGTATGTTCTGCCGGCGCTGGCGCGGCTGAACTACTCGGGCTCGGGTGCGACTCCTTCGCTGCCCTGGCCGGCTGCGCGGCCGATTCGCTTGACGCTCTCTGCGAGGTACACAGGGTCGATCTCGAACCCGATGAACGGGACTCCCAGCAAGGCACAGGCCACTCCGGTGTTTCCGAGGCCTGAGAAGGGATCCATCACGAGACCGCATCTATCCAGCCCGTGGAGGCGGATGCACATCTCGGGCAGCCTTGGCGGGAAGGTGGCCGGGTGCGGGCGCTCATCTGTGGCGCGTTGAATGGTCTGGTAAGGAATGAACCATGTGTTGCCGCGGCAACGCAGGTCAGAGAGGTTGCTGCGCGTGGCGGCCCATCGGGCGATGTTGGTCTTGTCTTGATAGGGCACTCCGATGGCCTTTCTGTCCAGCGGCACGTTTCCAGTCAAGGTGAAGTGGAAGATGTACTCATGGCAGTCGTTGACGAATCTGCCACTGTTGATGGGCTTGTAGTGGCCGACCGCAATATCGCCCTCCAGGCCCGGATAGTCGCCTACATCCGCTTTGGAGATAGCGATCGACTTGATCCAGTGTATGGTGTTCTGGAGCTTGAAGATGTCTCTCAATGCGCTTGCGACCTCGAAGGGAACCCATGGATCCTTCGGCCTAGAGCCGATGTTGAGGAAGAATGACCCGGCCGGCGCCAGTACACGGGCCACCTGAGAAGCCCATTTGACGGTCCACGCCAGGTACTCGTCTCGGGATATCCGGTCATCATAGCTCCGGTATTCGATGCCCAGATTGTACGGAGGCGACGTGACTACCACGTCGACCGACTCGGGCGCTACCAGATCAGCCATGCCTTCGAGGCAATCGCAGTTATGTAGAGTCAGTGCGCCTGAGCCTGAGACGGGTTGGATTATCGTTGGATTGCTGCGTCGAGTCACGAAACGGCACCTCTCTTATGTGGAAGGAGAATCCGGGCATGCACAACGTCGATATTCCTGCTTCAGGCTCCGGCCCCGATTGGCGTCACCGGACCGCGCTGCTCATCGGCAAGCAAGGGCTTGATCGCCTCGCGCAGGCCAGGGTGATCGTAGTTGGCCTAGGAGGCGTCGGTTCGTACTGTGCCGAGGCGCTGGCCCGGGCCGGCGTAGGCTCGCTCGTGCTGGTCGACGGTGATTCAGTATCGGCTACCAACATAAACAGGCAACTGCTTGCGCTCGTGGACACAGTCGGGTTGCCCAAGGCCGAGGTCATGGCCGATAGGATCAGGCGCATCAACCCCGGGTGCGACGTTGCCCCAATGGTAATGTGGGTCGACCGCGCCAACGTAGATCAGCTGCTTGCGCCGGGGCCCAACTCCGCACAGTACGTGGCGGACGCCATCGACACGATTCCAGCCAAGCTCGACCTAATAGAAGCATGCTTGAGGTCGGGAGTCGGCGCGGTGTCGTCGATGGGAGCAGGCAACAGGCTCGACCCCACCAGGTTCAGGGTGGCCGATATCTCCGAGACTCACACGTGCCCTATGGCCCGCTCAGTAAGGCAGGGACTACGCAGGCGTGGAATACTCAACGGATTGACAGTAGTGTTCTCAGACGAACCTCCCGTGGTGCAGCGACCCGGCCCTGTGGGCAGCATATCCATGGTTCCGGGAGCGGCCGGCCTGGCGATGGCCGGCGTGATCATCCGTCATCTTGCCTTCGCGTCGTCAGAGAGTTGAGCCGCAGCCGATCTTGGCCTATTGGCCACTCAATTGCCATTCTGCCTGCTGGACCATGCCCGTGGACGGGTCAACCAGCTTTTCGTCCATCCAGTAGAGCAACACCCCATCGGTAGATCTGTATATCCAGGCACGTTTGTACTTGGCGCCCCACTCGAATATGGCGACGACAGGGACTCCTTCAGGGGTTGCTCCTACGAAGCCCACCTCGCTGCTGCTGCCTGTCACCGGATCGTACCGGTCCAACCGCTCGCCGCTGCGCAGCCTAGCTAGGTTGGCCCGGGGAACCCAGAAACCGCCGGCCAACAGCCCGGTGCCTGAATAGACGGTAATAGCTTGATCCTCTTCGTTGCTGCTGAATACCCGCTTCACCCTGGCAGCCGACCAGTTGCGCCCGATCGAGGTCATCTCCACCTCGAGCATGGCCGGGATAGGGATGTTGCGCCCGCCGGCAGGAGTCCATGTCTGGATACTTCCCCGATACGTCAACTTGGCGCCTTGTTGTACCCATGATGGCGTCACCCCGCCTTCCCACGGGAGCGTCATGTTGCGCATCGACACGAATTCAGCGACTGACAAGTGCGCAAGACGACGATCTGCAAGTTCCAACCATTGAGCTTGATACAGAAGCAGGCCTGTGGACGCGTCGAAAATCCAGGTGAGGTAGCGTGTGGGGTTCGCCTGTGTGGAATCGAGACGCAAAGCCGAATAAGCCTTCCCTCCGACTTCTAGGCGGACAGGTTCGGTCGACAGGCCGGAAGAAGACTGTTTCACCACGTTGCGCAGCGCAGCCGGGTTGATCCAGAACTCGCCTATGCCGGCAAATCCGCTGGACGAGCTGTCATCCCACGGGATCATCAGATCGCCAATGAAGATTGTGGAGTATGTAGCAGAGAATCGCGGCGCCAGCGCGATAACGTCAGTTCGCACTACGGCCGGAGCAGACGCACTCACTTGATCAACCCGGATCACGGGGGGCTTGGGGACATCGTCTGCTTCAGCAAACGGGTTCTCAATGGTGGCCGAGGAAGTACGATAGTACACTCTCAACCCTTCGCGAACCCACGATGGCGCCTGGAGGCCCTTGGCTTCCGGTATGAGATCGACGGCCGAACCGGCTTCAGCTGCTCGGTCCAGCAAGTTCGGCCCGCGAGAGCCGACGAGTGAATGGGAATCAGCAGTGCCTGGCGCGATTGCCATGACAGGCACGATATTGATCAGGCATAACAATAGCACTATACAGCAAGCTGGTGCGAGTCGAGATCGAAGCACAGTGGTATCCCCCCAGTGAGAGGCAGCTTATGACGCTGACTCATGTGATTATTCCTCAGAGACTCAGTGTTTTCCTGCTGTTTCAGGACTATGCACGATATGGCGTCCAGTGAGGTTTTGGGGAACACCGGGCGCCGCGAGGCGTCTAAGCCATGTAGGATTATCATGACTCACGGCTGATGGGGGTATGTGCTTATGAGACCACGCAGGTTGGCAGGAGTATTGGTCGCGGTTCTCATTCTCTCTATCTTGGGCGCGGGGTGCGGCCCTGCGCTCACAACTGGGAGTATCCAGGGATACGTTGTGAAAAACGCATATGCGAAGTCACTTACCGGTGTGGACTCCGAGGAGAAGATCGATGTATTGGCCGCTGTGCCCAAGAGCCCGACCTATGTTGGCCTAGCTGATGCGTGGGTTGTAGCTGTCGGTCTGGACTATCCATATCAACTCAAGAAGACCCAATCGGAGTACAACGGTCGGTTCAGAATATCCGGACTTGAGCCCGGGCGATATCAGGTGACAGTGACTCATGAGCGCTTTCTTGATACTTATCAGAGGGAGTGCTGGGTAGAGGCGGGTAAGGTCACTTCGATCGGCGGAGCGCCGCTAGGATCGTTACACATCTTGTCAATAGGAGTTAGCCAGTATAGGAACCCCGAGTATAACCTCAACTACGCGGCGGCCGACGCCCAGCTCATTGCGGAGGTTCTTGGCGGGCAGGAAAACCGGCTCGCCAAACAGACGAAAACGCTCCTCAACTCCTCCGCGACAAGGACGAATATTCTGAACAAGATAAGCTCGATGGGAGCCGACAT
>JAGVTS010000179.1 GCA_019136685.1 Bacillota bacterium
GCGAAAGTCGAGCCCACCAGCCCAGTGCCTACAACCGATACCCGAGTACGACGTATCGCGAGCTTCCGGTGTGCCATGAAGCGGCTCATCCTTCCCTGCGACTCGTTATGCCCTGCTGTGGGGCAGCAGCTGGCCCGACACGCAACCCAGCATCAGTGCCCAGCGCATAGCCCAGCGTCGCGCCGGCGTCCGACCTGGCGTCAGGTCCGGTACGTAGTATTCCAGATCTGGCGAGATCCTTCGCGCTGGGGTCGGATAGCCTCCTTCGGACGTACCCGATCTGGGTGTAAACGGCGCGACGCAGGCCTTTCGATGAAATCGCCTCTAGCAGGGCGTTAACGAACCTATGAGAAAAGAGTACGGTTTTTCGCGGAACCTATTCAAGAAGTACTAGGTTTTGGCGATAGCCAGAGGAAGACGGGGCGGATTTGGGGTTTTCTAGTGGATTGGAGGCTATCTGAACGGCTTTCCCGGGGCGATCGGGAGACACGCACGCGCGACCATATAATGTAACTCGCCTCTACGTGCGGATTTGTCGAGACGACTAGCCCCCGAAAACGGACGCGCCGTTGCCGGCGCGAATTCAGACAACTCGTACCTACCAAACCACGTAGAACCCGAACAGGATGCTCGAAAAACCTAGTCGAAAACGAATAGGATACCTCAAAGCCCCGTTCGGCCAAATAAGCAGAAGCCGGAAATCGAGCAATCGCCCCATTTCCTGGGGAAGGCGTCCTTCGGCGCAGGCCTAGACACTGCCTCCGCCGGGTTTCGTCTTTTGCCTCTGGTTGCGCTTGCACCAGTATATGTACTCTTGCCCGATTCGGTCGAGGCGGCGCACGTACCTGCTCGCCCGGTCGACGCGCAAGAGAGGCAGTCTCTCAGGGATTCTTGTGACTATCTTGTCGATCCTCAAATCGGCCTCGGTGATCTCCACGACTTCAATGCCATGCTTCAGAGACAGACCTATCTTCACCAGATCCCTCATCTGTGCCTCTTCGAATTCCTCGTCCCCCTCATGAAGAGACGTACGCCTGCGATGCTGAATGCCCTGGAACTCGAAAGCCACGCCCTGGCTGTAGTAGAAACGATCGAATTCCAGGCGGTATCCTGATTTCGGATTGGCGATATGAGTCGGTCGGCAGTTATCGAGGCAACCGGATACGGCTACGGTATTGTCGAGCATCGCTCTCATGATGTTCTCCCCCGCGGGGTACCAGGTGGCCCTGACACCGTCAAGCCACTCAACAAGTTCTTGCTGCACCCCGTCCGGGGCTGTAGGGATGATAATCGTGCGCTGCGATTTCGTGATGTCAAAGCTGAGCCAGCCCTCCTCTTTCAGGGCCTTGCACTCGCGTTTGACGACAGGTCCGCTCACACCCGACACCGATGCGAGATGTGCAATGGATATGTCGGTGCTATCCAGCAGATATGGTAGAGCAAGATCGGTCAGGCGGTACGTCGTCGACATGATGGTCCCTCCGTTGGGTAGTGGTAGATCAGGTCGCTCGTTTTGAGAAGGGAGCAACCGGGTCGCACGCCCCAGGGGAGGGCATGCCGCGCTTGACGGTTGGCGGTCGCTGGGTTTTTGGGGCGACCGGAAGCACAAGGAGCAGGAATGATTCGACAATACGATGTTAACATGTATAGGCTTTAGAGTCAATAACTCCCTGATATTAAGTCACCCCCACAAATTGGTGTCCGCCTGGAGTGTGGCTCGCCGGCGAGGCGAGGCATTGCGTGCAAGGTTTGTCGAGGTGACCGACCTGCGGCGGCCACCGCTTGGATGCACACAAAGAAGGCCGGCCCACGGCCGGCCTTCCATCCACTCCACATCTACTCGCTCTACTCGCTTGCTCCGATCACTCAGCCGCCCTACTTGTCGCCGCTCTTCTTGGGCGCCAAGTGTACCGGGGGCACCGGGTTATCTGCTCCCTTGTCGCGAACATCGACCGTAAGGGTGCGGCTCTCGCATTCGGGATGTTCGAACAGGGCTATGTATTTGTCAATCTTGAGCCAGCTGGTTGTCCAGCGCCCGGCGCCGTCGGTCTCGCCATGCCACACGGAGTCCGGATCCGAAACTGAGGTGTATGTAATCTGTACGCACCCAAGCGCTTCTGGGGCCTCATTGGCTACGGCCGCCTTGAATACCGTTCCGCTGGAGGTGCCCCAGCCTCCAAAGTAGAATGTGCACCCTGCTGTAGTTGCACACACAAGGAGCAGAAGAAGTATGAGGAGACCCCGTTTCATGCCGCATTCGCCTCCAGTCAGATGGGCGTCGCATAGGATGGTCGCCGTGTAAGTCCGACGGGGCTGTCCGAGCCCCGTGGTGCCGCAAATCTTCGACAATTGCCCCATAATCTCCTGCCGGTATGCGTCGGCTACAATCTTTCAAACCTGGCTGTGAAATGCCGCAGTACCGGCGCCTGGTAAGTGATGCGCAGCCCGCGAATGGAGTCTCGCTTAGCCATCACGCCCTCGAAGGCCCGGGCCACGCACTTCATGTGCCTGTCGGTGTACACGCGCCTGGGCACGGCCAGCCTGACCAGTTCGAGCTGGGGATAGATCTCCTTGCCGGTGTCGGGGTCGGTTCGGCCGAAGGCGCAAGTGCCCAGTTCCACTCCGCGCACGCCGCCCTCGACGTAAAGCTCGACTGTGAGTGCCTGCGCCGGGAACTCAGGCTGCGGTATGTGGGGCAGCATGGATCTGGCGTCTACATACACGCCGTGGCCGCCCGCCGGGGTGATTACCGGCACTCCCGCTGCCTGCAGCAGCTGGGCCAAGTAGGCCACCTGCCCGATCCTGTCTTCCAGGTAATCGGCGTTCACGACCTCGCTCAGCCCTACCGCCAATGCTTCCATGTCATGCCCGGCCATCCCGCCATAGGTGGCGAATCCTTCGAACGGGATGACCCACTCGAGTGCGCGCCGGTACATCTCTTCGTCTCGGAAGGCCGCGAAACCGCCTATGTTGACCAGGGCGTCTTTCTTGGAGCTCATGACACACCCGTCGCCGCAGGCGAACATCTCCTGGGCTATCTCAAGCACGCTCTTGCCTTCGTAGCCCGGCTCGCGAGTCTTGATGAAGTATGCGTTCTCGGCGAACCTGGCGCAGTCGAAGAAAAACGGCACTCCGTGCCTGTGCGCTATGGCCCTGGCGGCGCGGATGTTGGCCATCGATACAGGCTGGCCTCCGTTGGAGTTGCAGGTCACGGTCATGATCACGAATGGAACCTTGCCACGACCATGCTCGGTCAACTCCCGCTCGAGGGCTTCGAGGTCCATGTTGCCTTTGAACGGCTCCTGGCTTTGGATCACATAACCCTCTGGCCCGAGCAGGTTCACCGGCTCCGCGCCGCGCAGCAGTATGTGGCCCTGCGTGGTGTCGAAGTGCATGTTGCCCAGCACCCGGTCGCCCGGTTTCACCATCATCATCATGAGGATGTGCTCCGCGCCCCTGCCTTGGTGCGCAGGGACGACATGCTTGTAGCCGGTGACCCGCGTGACCGCGTCGCGGAACTTGAAGAAACTCTTGCTGCCTGCGTAGGCCTCATCGCCCAGCATCATAGCCGACCACTGGGCATCGCTCATGGCAGACGTTCCCGAGTCGGTGAGCAGGTCGATGTAAACGTCCTCGGACCTGATGTTGAACACGTTGTAGCCTGCTTCGCGGATGCGGTCAATGCGTTCTTCTCTCGTGGTCATCTTGATAGGTTCAACGACTTTTATGCGGTATGGTTCTGCGTACGACTCCCTCGGCCTCAATAGACACACCTCTAGTCAGATTGATGTAGTGCTCAACTTGCCCATGCCGAAACCGACGCCGCGCAATCCCGCTGCCTCACCGGCAGGTCCGTCTTCAACCGCACCGGCGTGTGCCGGCTCGAGCCCATAGAAGGAGGAACCGAATCTGATATGCATCTCGGACATCTTCCATCCCGCACTGGTCTTTGTGAATTCGATATCGATAGACCCGCTGTCGGAACGCCGGAGCGGCACGTAGGTCGATTTCTCGAAAACCTCGAAGAAGCTGGTCGCCGACGCCTTCGTTGCTCCTGCGAAGCTCACCGCCCAGGCGTCTACGGGATCGCGGGAGTAAGCCAGGTCGCCGGGGATGCCGAGTACTCCGTCGATGTCCAGGCGCATAACGTAGCCCTCGTGTTCGCGGAACGTCTCCTGCCAAGCCCGGTCGGCTTCAAGTTCGGCACGGAGCCGCCGAACGTCTTTAGTATAGGTATACCCCGCCTCTGACATAACCAGAGTGAAGTGAGGCGCAAGAACAGCATCCCCCGCCATGGCGTCAATGTCGTAGCGCTCAACGCCATCGACCCATGCATCCAGGGCATTCGTGATGCGCGTCCTCTCAATCGGCTCGCTGAAAGGCGGCGGGCCCGAACAGCCCGATAATAGGATGCCGGCCAGAACAAGCATCGACACTACAGCGCAGTATCTGGTTCTCACGGCGAGCGCCTCCTCTACCAATCCCATGGGCGCAGCCGGCCAAATCCGAATCCACTGCGCTCAGTAAGGACATCGTAGTCAAACTCCCATGTCATATCTCCCACCTTGACCTCAATGGTGAGCCGCTGACCGGGTTCCACCATGTCGGCGTCGATGAACACGTAGAACTTCGTCAGCGCGGGGGAACGTAACAGCACTATCAGGTTTTCCTCCGGCACCGGCCGACCGTTTGCCTTCATCTCGAGCTCTGCGTCCCATATCCCATGGACGCTGAACGCGAGAGTAGAGACCTTATTGACAGGGTAAACCCCCGGACTCGGAATAGGGGTCGATACCGTCGGCGCCACTACGTAGACTGCGGGGAAGCTCTGCTCGCTGCCGACATTCCCCAGCTCGTCGCGGGCAGCGACCCTGAGGATGTACGTGCCGGACGCTAGGTCCGATACGGGCACGAACTCCGGCGACTCTTGCCAGAACGTGGACTCGGCTCGCCCCTCCGGCGCCAGAGTGACTTTGTAATTCTTCGCCGGAGACGTGCCATCTTCCTCTGCAGACCACCTCCACACGGGCCGCCGCCCGTTAGTGTGGGTCTCCGCCGTCGGCTCCAGGATCCTTACGTTAGGCCCGGTGCGGTCGATGGTCGTGGACACCGTGTATTCCTCAGGCCAGTCATTGGCGTTGCCGGCAGCGTCGAAGGCCCTGACCATGGCCTGGATGATCACGCCATCGTCGAGTGCGGATATGCCCAGCGCATACTTCTTCACTCCCAAGGACACTTCCGTGTGATCCTCGTCACCAATGACGTATCGCAGCATGAACCTGACCGCGTCAACTTCAGCCTCCCACTCGAACAGCACCTCGTTCTTGTTCGTGAACTTGGGCAGCGCCTTCATCATGGGAGCCCGGGGCGAGGTCAAGTCGATGTCCACTAGCCCGGCAAGCGATTTTTCGCTCTCATTACCGAGATCGTTGATAGCCGTGACCTGCAGGTAATGCCTGCCCTCGGAAAGCTCAGCGCCTTCGGCGGGCGCCCACGTGAGCGGAGCGCCGGGAGTCTCCGGCGGCAGCACATACTCCTGAAGCGCCCCACCAAGGTAAACGCCGTACCGGACTGCACCGGCAACAGCCGGCCATGTGCACTGGGGTCGCCGGTTGTTCGTAGGGCTCGTGGTGCGCGGCGCCTGCGGTGCGTTCAGGCGGGTGGTGTCTACCGTGAAGAACAGCGGATCGCTCCATGCCTCGGTCGACGGCTCGGTCGGCTTGACTGAGACGTTCCCTGCAACGTCCCTCGCCCTCAGGATGAGCTCATAGCGGCCGTTCCCCGGAAGCTGTGGAACTCCCCATTCGAAGTCGCTATCTAGCGGGCCATCGCCGCCCAAGCAATCCACGTCTTCGTGCGGGTCAAGCTCTATGAATTCGGTCAACACGTCCCAGCTTGCAGAACCCTCTCGTCTGATCCTCACATCGTACCCGGCCACGCCGGACTGGCTGACGCCCTCTTTCTTGTCCGTGGCATGCGCCCATGTGATAGTGGGCCTAGTCGTCCCTATGCGCCCTTCAACTGCGCCGACCACGGCCGGAACGCCCGGAAGGCTTGGTGGGGACGAATCGAATATGAACGGCGGGTCGACCCACTTGGGTTCACCGCCCGCTTGGGGCATGTTGCCCACCCTGTCGCGCACAAGAATCCAGGCGCCGTAGCATTCCCCATCCTTGAGGCTCAAGTCGAAGGAGGGCGTGTGCTGCTCAACCGGACCCCCGGTGGGAGCAATCGGCATCAGGTCGACCCACGGATCGACTGCACCGGGTGCGGTATACGCCTTCGTGCCCTGGGGCTTGCTCTGCCCATCCAGCTTAGTCCATACCTCGAGCTGATAGCCTGCCACGCCGGCGCCGGGTAGCTCCGCCCCGGAAAGCCCGCTCGGTAGGTTGGGGTCATAGGCTACAGACCACGTTATCACCGGACGGCGGCTGTTGGTGAATTGCCGCCCGTTGCCAGTGTTGACTTTGCCGACTATCGTGGCGACTGATGAGTCGTCCGGAAACTCAGGAGGATCTGAATCGATAACGAACCTGTACGCCGGACCGCCGCGCTCCAGCTTATTGCCTGCATCGTCAATGATAGTGATCCACGGATAGTAGCGCCCAGAGGGCATGGGGCCCGAAGGAGACCACGCGGCAGTCCATGTACCATCGTCGGTGGATGGTATCGCGGGCGTTCTGGACACTGAGCCGTCGATGGGCTGGGTCATTTCAGTGTCGGCGTCACAGAACACGTCGATACTAAGTGATCCGCCCGCGTTGAAACCCGATCCGTTCGGGTTGTCGTCGGCAACGACCAGGATCCTTGGCTGAACGTCGGACATGTACAGGTCGCCGTGGAGCATGCGGCTCTTCGCAGTGAGCAACTCGTAATGGGCCATCGGGGGGGCACTAGTATCTAGCCTGAACTTGCGCTCAGCCGTAGTCGCCGTGTTTCCTGCCCGGTCCTCGGCGAATAGGCGGACTGTGTACTCGCCCTGGACACTCAGCGGCGATAGCGGCCCGAATGTGGCGCTGGGTTCATCAAACTGGCTAGAGCCCAGGACCTGCTCGCCGTCGGGATCGAAGACTTCCCAATGCACGGCGGCCACTCCCCACGGCGAATCGGACGCCGTGCCGCTGAACGCGATGTTGACATCGTTAGTCTCCAGACCGACTGAGGGAACGTTCAGTCCCACCTGCGGCGGCACACGGTCGAGCACGTAGGTGGAGCTTTCCGCCCAGCCGGACTCGCGGCCATCGCTCTGCTCTGCCATTACCTCGATCTGATAGATCCCGTCCACGGAGAAAGCAGGAGAGGGCGACCAGCTGGTAGCGGGAGCATCGACGGTCGCAGGGGATGCGTCCTCCCACGTGTTGTCGTCACGCTTCACCCTGATGTGATACTTCACGATGCTCATCCCGTCTTCTGCGGTGCTGGCTTGCCACGACCAGGTAGGTGTGGTACCCGTGCCAAAGCTCTGGGGACCATCCAAGAACACGGGCACGATCGGTCGTTCCTCATCGGGAGTGCCCGAGTCTGCCCACGCGGGTATGGACGCGACAAATAGTGCGATCAGCACCGCGACCGCCACTGCCAAAGGTCTGGGCGACAAGGTTTTCATGCCCGCCCCTCCTCGGTTTTACAAGTAGTCCAGTATGTTAATAATGCTACGTGAATCCCTCGATTCCTTCCGAATGACCCAAAGATTTGCTGGGCAGCCGCGCTGTCATAGACTTCAGTAATTGGCATTTCACAGAGACCGCAGTACCTGCGCTTTCGCGCGACGAACCGATGCCGACAGCAGTACCGACTTCGTAGAGATGAACCGCACCGTGAGCAATCGATAACGTCGTCAGGCAGACTAGATCGAGCCCCGGCGGCGATGCATAGGCAATGCACGAATGAACACCTTGGCCGAGCCTGCTCGCACACCGTACAGCGATGCTTTGCAGGAGTCGTTGGGAACTGGTACGATCACATGCAAGAGGCATTGGCCGCTGGCATTTGCCCAACAGCGGCGCAAGCCATTAGCCGCGTAACACAGATTTGGAGTCGGTTCGGCGTGAAAATCAGAGACGCCATCGCGTAACGATAGCCGACGCGCTCAGTGATGAACTTCCGCCGGGGACGCTAAACAGCATCCTCAAACAAGCCAGATTGAGGGGGAGAAGCTGACGATGGAGTACCTTGTGGTGATAGAGAAGGCGGGGAAGGGTTTCTCCGCGTATATCCCCGATGTTCCGGGCTGTGTAGCAACTGGAGCGACTCCGGAGAAGGCAAGGGCTCGTTTGGCCGTAGCCCTGGAAATGCATCTTGCCGGGCTCGCGGAAGACGGGCTTCCAGAACCGCCTCCAGCTGCGCGGGCCGACTACATCTCTGTATCCCAGTAGCGGAGGGAAGGGCGCGCGCCTCATTCGGGGCGCGCCCTTCGCCACTTTCAATGGACATAGGCAGTTAACCGGGCGTATCCGCCTCGATCCAGGCGAGGCTCAATGCGGCGCTCACGTGTATCGCCCGGCCGCCTACCAGCCTTCTCTAGCCGCAGTCTCCCGAACCCGAAGCATCCGAGGGATCCAACATTCTCAACCCTCCTTACCACGGGCGCAGGCGACCGAAACCGAACCCTGTGCGCTCACTCAGCACCCTGTAGGCGCAGGAGATCATGGAGTCCCCGACTCTGATGGTCACGGTGAGCATTCCCGGCTGCATGATGTCTGCGTCGAGCAGGACATAGAACTTGGCCAGCTCCGGTGTGCGCACTACTGTTACGAGTCGCCATCCATCTTCGATCGGCTTGTCGCCGAGGAGCACCTCGACCCGGCCGTCGTAGAGCCCGGCTACGCTGAAAGCTATCGTCGATACCTCGTTGATCGGATGCGCGCCGGGCTCGGGGTGGATATCGAATATGACTGCATCAACCAGGGTAACCGCGGGTGCCGCTACTATGGCGCCTTCATTGCCGACACTGTCTACACCCCGAACGCGAAGGATGTTCACCCCATTTTGCAGGCGCGATGATGTGAAGACTGTCCCTGTCGTCCACGACCAAGCTTCGTCGTTGAGTTTCACCCAGTATCCCTGGACTCCCGATCCACGCTCGCCGTCGCTGCCCGTCCATGTCCAGGTGAACGCGGACAGGTTCGTGTTCTTCGCGGCAGCGGGAGACGTGATCGAGACCACGGGGCCTGTCAGGTCCACAGTGGTCGACACAGTATCTGACCAACCGGAAGTATTCCTAAGGCTGTCATATGCCCGGACCCTGCCCTTCACGCTTACGCCATCGTCAGGATCATTGACCACGTAGCTTTGCTTCGTGATACCCTCAAGGGTCGTCCATGTATCGCTATCGCCGAGGCTGTAGCTGAAGTCGTACCCAGCCACATCGCCGATAGACGACCATCTGAACACTACTCGAGTCGCCTTGGTATAGGTGGGCAGATGCGCAATGTCGGGCACTGCAGGAGCCGTGCCGTCGACGAGTACACTGCCCGCGGCAGACTTGGCGGACTCGTTGCCAAGCGCGTCGATTGCCGTGACCTGCAGGTCGTGCCGGCCGTCTGCTAGGTCCGCAGCAGGCGTGAACGTGGTTCCCGGCTGCGGGATCCCATTCGGATTCGATTCCGTGTCGACAGGCTGCTGAGCCACGCCATCGAGGAACACGCGGTAGGTCACCGCGCCCGAAGTGGCATTCCACGTCCATGTCGGCCTCCTGTTGGCGGTCGGGCTCTCAGCTCTCGGCATTCCCGGCGCCTCAGGCGGAGTGGCATCGACTAGTACACTAGTTGCTGGATCGGTCCAGGCGCTCGAATTTCCCAACCTGTCATAGGACCTTGCCCGCATCGTATGCATTCCGTCGCTGAGCATCTCTGAGTGAGTGTAGCTCAGAACATCTCCAACATCGATGACCACTGCTTCATCGAGCAAGAGTTCGTATCCGGCCAGATCCTCGTTTGGGTTGTCGGCAGCATCCCATGTCCACTCAGGCGTGTTGTTCCTAGTCGGGGTCTGTACCTTCAGGTTTTTCGGCACGCCGGGAGGCGTCAGGTCGACGAGCACCGAGGCCGCTGCGCTCCACGCGCCTACGTTCCCCACCGCGTCGATGGCTCTCACCATCACGTGGTGGGCGCCGTCGGTCGTGAAGTTGGTCACCGCGTTGTCGACGTCCCCATCCAGGAGATAGCTCGTCGGCTCTAGGGTGCCGTCGGCGGATTCGCCGAACTGGAACCTCACGATGTCAACCGTCGTCCGCGTCCAGCTCCACTCCTGAAGCGGTTCGTTCGTGGGGCTGGGCGTCACGAGCGCTATGACGGGCGCGTCCGGAGCGATCGTGTCTACGATCACCCGGCCCTTCTCGGACCAAGCCGACACGTTGCCCAGATCGTCCTTCGTCCTAACCTGCAAGAAATGCTCTCCATCGGTCAGCGCGGTTGGGTAGGTGGTGTTTATGCCGACGATCACCGCCGTTCCGCCGTCTACCCTGACCTCGTAGGTGAACGGATCCTTGTCGGTCAGGGCGTCCCACGTCCACATCTGGATTGTGCCGGCCGTGGGGTTCGTGGTCTCGGGCGCCGGCGGGGGTCCGGGCGCGGTCCAGTCCACCTCGACGTTGACTCCGGCAGTCCAACCGCTCGCGTTGCCCAGGTCGTCCAGCGCCCTGACACGCAGAGTGTGGAGCCCCTCGCCCAGGTTGATCGCCGTGTATGTTCCGGCGTAGCCCACGTTGACAGGGGCGCTTCCGTCAAGCTCGACCTCGTAGGAAGCGGCGTCCAGCGCCGTATCCCACGTCCATGTGGCTTGAGGCGCGTTGACGCGCGTCGAGGCCGTCGTCAGGCCGGTCGGGTCCGCGGGAGGCGTCAGGTCGACGA
>JAGVTS010000169.1 GCA_019136685.1 Bacillota bacterium
CCACATCAGGAATGTCTGCTTTGAGGACCATTTCTACACATCAGCGGAGTTGGGGTCAGTCGAGGGAAGTGATCCGGAGTTCGAGTGCTGGCTATCGAGAGCAGAGAGCAAAGCAGGCGAGGCACTGAAGCATCTTCTAGAGGAGTCCAGCGCGGCAACGGATCAATCCAATGCTCCAGTGCTAGAGTGTCTAGCCCCCGGAGAGCAGACTCGATTCCTCCTTGCCTGCTTCATGGCGCTCCAAGTGCTCAGGACCTCCCTCTTCCGCGAATGGTACCTGGACCTTTGCCGCGGAGTGCATGATGCTCTTGGTCCATTTGCCTATTCATCTGGTTCGGAGGCTGCTCAGCTCGCCGAGTTTCTGGAGAGACAGCACGAGAATCCGGCAAGGGCGCATACTGCCTTCATCTGTAACTCTGATGCGTTGGAGTCTATTGCGTGTTCGTTTGACGCACTGTGCGAATGGGTGATGTACTACTCTCCTAGTGGACATGAAATGGTCACATCCGATTCGCCTGTGGTTAGGCGGTTCCCGGGATCCGAAGACAAAACTGGGGGTTACGCCACACCCGGTCAGGAGATTATCCTGCCAATCTCGAAGGATGGCGCTCTGGTTCTGCGCAACTACCGGCTCGATCCAGACAAGCAGGACAACGGTCGCATGCTAGAAGCCGCGGTTGATGAGGTAATAGCGTGGAATTCGCTGCAACTTCGTCAATGTAGACGGCATGTCTACTCTGCGAAGGATGACTTTGCATGGGCATCCTGCCCGACGGCAGCCGGATGCTGTCTGAATCGAAGCTGTTTCCCCGCAAGACGTTCAGGGCCCTAGGGGTATCACCGTCGGTCTACGTCACCATCCCTCGCGAAACGTGGGACCCCCAAAACTCAGCGGATCAATGCGCAAGGGTGCTGAAGATGGGTCTTGATAACCGATCATTCT
This sequence comes from Bacillota bacterium, assembly GCA_019136685.1. Taxonomy (GTDB): domain Bacteria; phylum Bacillota; class DTU025; order DTU025; family DTU025; genus UBA5389. Next base: position 944 of record JAGVTS010000169.1, read on the forward strand.
GCCGGTAGAAGGCCACCATGTCCATGATCCTGCCCCGCCTTCCGTTGAGCGGCGACGATACCAGAGACTGCAATGGCCAGATGTGCTTCGCTCATTCACCTCGCAGGCCATTGTAGTAGAGGCATCTGGATCCCAGAAAGCAATCGTCACATAGAGGATCCGGTTTGCGGCAGACGTTCGCCTCGCTCGCCATCCCCACTGATGCGAGAACCGCGTCGACAATGATTCTCCCATTCGAACGGCGTCCCGATACGACTCCTATGGAGCACGCGCATCACACAAGCATCTGGCCCTATGAAGTTGAACCCGTAGTCCGCAAGGAAGTGCCTAGTCGTGGCCGGACCGAAGTAGGCCGGATCCATTGGCATAGATATCATTCGACTGGGGCATCCCATCTGTGGAGGTGATCCATATGGTTGATGAGACAAGAAACCGCGACTTGGTTGCCGGCACGACATGGGCCTTCCTGAGGCCTGGTTGGTGGATCCTACATGTGGTCGCCATTGTCGGTATTCTGCGGATTGGCCGCGTTCTGTGGCCGCGGTAGTTGAGTGGCACTCAGGAACACGGTCGACCCATTAGCTCAACAGACATGTCGCGCGAACGAGGCAGGGGCGGTCGTCTGCACGACTCGCCCACACGGTTCGCATGGATGCGATGATGTCCCAATGACCTACAGAAACGTCAGCTGCAACCCGGCAATCCCGGCGGTCTCTGAAGCATGAAGAGGTGTATATCGAAAACTAGTCCACCTTGCGCGAAGCGCGAGTTGGCATCGGGGGGTTCGTGGAGTTCTACAACCACCGCAGGGTTCACCAGGCGCTCGCGTACAGGACCCCGGCGGAGGTATAGATGACGTGCGCTCATAAGCTCCAGGCAGGTGCAGGAGGCACGTGAAGCTAGAAAGGGCAGAGCGCTCTCGGACATGCCGCGACCGAAGCCCCGCCCGGCAGGCCACAGCGCGCGCCGCAGGCCGTGATAACCATCACCGAGTACTCAGGATGTTGCTTAGGAAACCCACTAACAGTCTGTTGACACAGGGGTTCACCTGATTCTGCGACTTCGAGATACACAACGGCGGCACTGTGGAAGACGCAGCGAGAGTACTCGTACTGGACGGACCCAACCTGAACATGCTGGGCGTCAGGGACAAGCAGCTTCACGGCAACAAGAGTTGCTCGGAGCTTGTGGGGTTCATAAAGCAAAAGGGCAAGCAAGAGGGCATTTTCGTTCGGGTTTCCCAATCCAACTGCGAGGGTAGGCTCGTCACGGCGATTCAGCGAGCGAAGGGGAGGTTCGATGCAATCATCTTGAATGCCGCCTACACCTTCACGAGCATTGCCATACTAGACGCACTCAAAGCCGTGGACCTCCCCGTCGTCGAGGTGCACCTCACCGATATAGGATCGAGGAAAGATTTCAGAAGGTTCTCCTATGTCGCGCTTTACGCCGAAAAGGTGATAGTAGGTAAGGGCTTCGAGGGCTATGCTGAGGCTTTGGAGTATCTCTCCAACAAATGCGGGAGCCCATAAGATGGTTGTGAGAAGAAGCAGCGTCTCATCGCAGACCCTATTCTATATGAGACGGAAAAACACTTGCATGTCTAGTAATTCGTTCACAGTGTATGGCTTTCCTTCTCAGATTCGCCATTAGCACCATGGCATGATGGGTGTAGATAGGAAGTGCCATACTGCCCCCTTAGGCCTCTGCCGTAATCGCCTTTCCTTGGACCAAGGAGTGCTCCTATGGTCCGGGACCAGCCCGCCATGGCATCCAACAGCTCCGGACCATCAAGAGGACGACAAGGAATTCGCCACTGTTTCGCGAAGAACCCAGAGGAGTAGCATATGTTACCATGACCCACAGAGGAGAGAGTTCCTATATGAGTGTGAACGATGGTCTCAACTGGATTGCCAACTTCATCTGGGGCATCGCCAATGATGTGTTGCGTGATGTGTATGTTCGCGGGAAGTATCGTGACGTGATCCTCCCGATGACGGTGATCCGCCGCCTGGATGTAGTGCTTGAGCCCACCAAGCAGGAGGTGCTCAAGACGAAGAAGATGCTCGACGATGCCGGCATAGTGAACCAGGACATCGCCTTGCAGCAGGCATCTGGGCAGGCTTTCTACAACACCTCCCCATTCACGATGCGAGACCTTCGGGCTCGCTCCCGTACGCATCAGCTCAAGGCTGACTTCGAAGCCTATCTCGATGGTTTCTCACCTTCGGTGCAGGACATCCTGGAGAAGTTCAAATTCCGAAACCAGATACCGACGCTTGTCGAGGCCGACATCCTTGGCCATTTGATAGAGAAGTTCCTCGATAGTTCGATCAACCTGAGTCCGAACCCGGTCTTCAACTCCGACGGCTCAGTGCGCCTGCCCGGGCTTGATGCTCATGGCATGGGAACAGTCTTCGAGGAACTGATAAGGCGCTTCAACGAGGAGAACAACGAAGAGGCAGGCGAACACTTCACCCCACGCGACGTGGTCAAACTCATGGCCGATCTGGTCTTCCTGCCCATCGCCGACAAGATAGAGTCGGGCACATACCTCATATACGACGGCGCCTGCGGCACTGGCGGCATGCTCACCATCGCCGAAGAGTGCCTCGCTGAACTTGCGGCCGAACGCGGCAAGCAAGTCTCGGTCCATCTATATGGCCAGGAGATCAACGCCGAAACCTACGCCATCACCAAGGCAGACCTGCTGCTGAAGAACAAGGGCGACGAGCTTGATAACTTCGTGCTGGGCTCAACTCTATCTCAGGACGGCTTTTCCGCTCATAGGTTCGACTTCATGCTATCCAATCCGCCGTACGGGAAGAGTTGGAAAACCGATCTTGAGCGCATGGGCGGCAGGGCAGACCTAATGGATCACAGGTTCATCGTTGAGCATGCGGGCGACGGCGAGTTCAACCTCATAACTCGCTCCAGTGACGGCCAGCTGATGTTCCTCGTGAACAAGCTCTCCAAGATGAAGCAGGGTACTGCCCTAGGCAGCCGCATTGCCGAGGTGCACAACGGTTCGTCGCTCTTCACGGGCGACGCCGGCCAAGGCGAAAGCAATATCCGACGATGGATCATCGAGAACGACTGGCTCGAGGCGATAATCGCTTTGCCGCTCAACATGTTCTACAACACAAACATCGCCACCTACATCTGGGTGCTCACGAACCGCAAACCCGAGCATCGGAAGGGCAAGGTCCAGTTGATCGATGCCACCGCCTGGTATCAGCCTCTGCGCAAGAACCTGGGCAAGAAGAACTGTGAGCTATCACAGGAGGACATCCAGCGTATCTCCGATCTGTTCTTGTCCTTCGAGGAGACCGAGCAGTCGAAGATCTTTCCCAATGAGGCCTTCGGATACCGAAAGATAGTGGTTGAACGACCTCTCAGGCTGAAGGTTGAACTGACCAAGGCGCTACTCGCCAGATTCCGAAAGGCGTGCGCTGAAGCCAAAGAAGAACCGCTGGCTGACCTGGTCGACACCCTAGCAAGTGTCATCGGCCAGGGCCCGCATATGGATTTCGGCGAGTTCATCGCCGCCGCAGAGACGACCGCCGACCGCCTTTCTATCAAACTGACAGCCAAACGCCGGAAGCTCATCATGACTGCGCTGGCTGAACGTGACGAGACCGCTGCGCCCGTCATTAAGCGGGTGTACAGGCAAGGCAAGATCGAAGCGGATCCGCTCAGGGGCCGTTTCGAGACAACCATCGGAGGCAGATCCTGCGTGGTGGAATACGAGCCTGACACCGAACTGCGTGACACTGAACAGGTTCCACTGCTCGAAGAGGGTGGCATAGATGCCTTCTTCCGCCGCGAAGTGCTTCCTCATGTGCCGGACGCGTGGATAGATGAGGCTTCGACTAAGACCGGATACGAGATTTCGTTCACACGCTACTTCTACAAGCCCAAGCCTCTGCGCACCCTGGCGGAGATCCGAGCCGACATCGAGGCGCTGGAGAAGGAGACCAGCGGGCTTTTGTCCCAGATCCTTGTGGGCGTGGAGGACGAAAGATGAGAGAGATACAGGGAGAAGCAAGGACTGTAAACCAGCTGCTCAGGGGCGTGAAGTACTCGGTCGACTACTACCAGCGCGAGTACAAATGGGAGACCAAGCAGATCGCTGAACTCGTGAAAGACCTGACATCCCAGTTCCTTGAGGACTATCAGCCTGAGCATGAGCGGCGCAGAGTGGCGGAGTACTCCCACTACTTCCTGGGTTCGATAATCATGAGCAACAAGGACGGAACCAACTACATCGTCGATGGGCAGCAACGCCTGACCAGCCTCACACTACTTCTGATTTACCTGCGCCGCCTGCAGCAGGAACTCAACCTAGCTGACAAGGTGAACATCGATGACCTTATCTTCTCGGAAAGGTACGGCGAGAAGTCGTTCAATCTGCAGATAGAGGACCGAACCACATGCATGAAGGCCTTGTTCGACGGGGACACCCCGGACTACACCAATGGGGTGGAGTCAGTGCGCAATCTGGTCGCGCGCTACTCGGACATCGAGCAGGAGTTCCCAGATGAGCTGCGCGGCCCCGCCTTGCCCTATTTCATGGATTGGCTCGTTGAGAACGTACACCTCGTGAGGATAACCGCCTATTCTGACGAGGACGCGTACACTATCTTCGAGACCATGAACGACCGGGGGCTTTCCCTCACGGCCACGGAAATGCTCAAGAGCTACCTGCTGTCGAGCATTACCGACCCAGACAAGCAGGAAGATGCCAACAAGATATGGAAATCCAGAATCGCCACGCTCAACGCCCTGGGCAAGAACACAGAGGCCGATGCCATCAAGGCCTGGTTGCGCAGCCAGCATTCCACGAAGATTCGCGAACACAGGAAGGGGGCGACGCCGGAGGACTTCGACCGAATAGGTGCCGAGTTTCACCGTTGGGTGCAAGACTCTAGCGACTCCCTTGGACTGACTCGAAGCAACGACTTTTTCCGGTTTATCCAGTCGGATTTTGAGTTCTACACTCGCCAGTACATGCGTGTCGTGAGGGCATCAGTGACCTTGACTCCAGGACTCGAACACATACGGTACAATGCAGATCACGGATTCACACTTCAGAACATGTTGCTCCTGGCTCCGCTCTGCCCCGATGACGATGACGATGTGATAAGGTTGAAACTCAGCCTTACTGCCCATTTCGTAGACATCCTAATATCCCGGCGCATTTGGAACTTCCACAGCATCGCCTACTCAACCATGCAGTACTCAATATTCCGAGCTATGAAAGAGATACGAGGTTTGCAGCCCGTAGACCTGGCCCAGAGACTGCACTCCGCGCGTCTGCGCGAACCGGACACGTTCGCAAGCAACGACCGACTGCGCGTTCATCAGCAGAACCGGTACTACCTGCATCGAATACTTGCCCGCATTACCGATTACGTGGAAACGCAGTCGGGAAATGAGTCGCGCTATGATGCATACGTGAGCGACAGCGGCAGGAACAGATTTGAGGTGGAGCACATCTGGGCCAACGTGTTCGCGCGCCATACTGATGAGTTCAGCCACTCTGCCGATTTCGCCGAATACCGCAACCGAATCGGCGGGCTGCTCATCCTGCCCAAGCAGTTCAACAGCAGCTACGGAGCACTGGCGTACGAAGATAAGCTCGAGCACTACAACACCCAGAACCTGCTTGCCCGCTCACTGCACCCCCTATGCTACGAGCATAACCCCGGCTTCTTGAGCTTTGTGAGCAGAAGCGGCCTGCCTTTCCGCCCGCACGAGCACTTCACGAAAGCCGACCTCGAGGAGCGCGGTGAGCTCTACAGAATGATCGCCGAGCGCATATGGAACCCAGACGACCTGCTGCGGGAGGCGGGGATATGAGCGTGAAGCTGAGACCGTATCCGGAGTATCGGGATTCCGAGCTGCCGTGGCTTCACAATATTCCAGTCCATTGGAGCCTCGTGCAGATGAAGCGCGTTTTCACGGAGCGAGTCAAGAATGGGTACCCTGACGAGCCACTTTTGGCAGCAACTCAGACGAAGGGTGTTATCCCCAAGGACCAGTACGGAACAAGAACCGTCGTAGCAACGAAGGACCTTCATCTACTAAAGCTTGTTGAACCAGACGATTATGTGGTCAGCCTGAGATCCTTTGAGGGTGGGATCGAGCACTCGAACTACCGCGGCATAATCAGCCCTGCCTACACTGTGCTGAAGCCTTCGCCGGACATCGTTGACGGATACTTCAGTCGCCTGCTGAAATGCGAGCCATTTGTCAGCGGCCTGAGTCTCTTCGTGACTGGAATACGGGAGGGGCAGAACATCGACTACGACCGTTTGAGCAGATCGCTATTGCCGTTTCCTCCCCGTTGCGAACAGAGGGCGATTGGCAGCTTCCTGGATGCTATCGTGCCTTGCATCAACCGCCTCATCCGAGCCAAGAGCCGCCAGATCGAGCTCCTGAATGAGCAGAAGCAAGTCATTATAAGCAGGGCCGTGACACGCGGGCTCGATTCGAATGTGCGCCTGAAGCCTTCAGGCCTTGACTGGCTAGGTGATATCCCCTACCATTGGGAGCCAACACGGCTTAAGTACGTGGCCGACGTTCAGACGGGAGTCACGCTAGGGAAGAAGTATGGTGACACGCCGCTTGAGACCAGGCCTTACCTACGCGTTGCCAACGTTCAAGACGGCCATCTTGAGCTGGCCGACATTGCCACGGTAAGCGTCTCTCAGTCTGAGGTTGATGGCTGCGGGCTGCGAAATGGCGACGTGCTAATGACCGAGGGCGGCGACATCGACAAGCTTGGACGTGGATGCATCTGGCGAAACGAGATACCAGGGTGCCTGCACCAGAACCACATCTTCGCTGTACGGGCCCGTAGGGCAGTACTCTTGCCAGAGTACCTCGTTCTCGCTATGAGCTCTGTTCACGGTCGAAGCTACTTCGAGATGACGGCGAAGCAGACTACGAATCTAGCCTCGACAAACAGCACGACGCTGAAGGCTCTTCCGTTGTTCCTTCCCGGTATGCAAGAGCAGACGAACATAGTTGGCTACGCAGCTGAACAGACATCCGGACTGGAGGCAGCGGTGCAGAGGATCCTCACCGAAGTCGACCTCCTCCACGAATACCGCACCCGCCTCATCGCCGATGTGGTCACCGGCAAGCTGGACGTTCGCGATGTGGAGCTACCTGACCTTGGAGATGCTGATATCGCCTACGATCTCGGTGATTCCGGATTCAACTCAGATACTGACCAGGACGATCTCCCTGATGCCGAGGAGGTGGAGGCAGATGGCGAAGACTGATATGTCTGAGAAGGGGCTTGAGGATCTGATAGTTGCGGCCCTCACCGGGCAGGCCACAACCTTCAGCTCGCGGCCCGGCGGGATCCTCGAGAAACCTGCCGTGCCGTACGGTCAGTCTGTCTACGTGCAGGGCGATTCCGCTCACTACGATAAGGACCATGCTGTCGATCTGGACAAGCTGCTGCGCTTCCTACGGGCTACTCAGCCCAAGGTTGTTGAACAGCTTGCCCTCGATGTCGATGGGCCTCGGCGTAGGGCATTTCTTGCGCGCCTGCAGGGCCAGATAACGGCACGCGGGATAATTGATGTCATTCGCAAAGGTATCGGACACGGCCCGGCAGAAGTAGACCTTTTCTACGGCACGCCGTCCCCAGGCAACAGCAAGGCGGCCCAACTGTTCAACGCCAACGTGTTCAGCGTCACTAGGCAACTGCACTACAGCCGCGATGAGAGTGGGTTGGCTCTGGATCTGTGTCTGTTCATCAATGGCCTTCCGGTGGTCACATTTGAGCTCAAGAACCGCCTCACAAAGCAGACCGTTGACGACGCCGTGCGGCAGTACAAGCGTGACCGCGACCCACGGGATCTGCTATTCCGTTTCGGACGCTGCCTCGTGCACTTCGCCGTGGACGATCAGGAGATTCGGTTCTGCACACGCCTCAAGGGGGAGGACTCCTGGTTCCTGCCATTCGATAAAGGATACAACGACGGCGCCGGCAACCCGCCCAACCCCGATGGGATCAAGACGGATTACCTGTGGCGCGAGATCCTTACGCCCAGGGGGCTTACGGATATCATCGAGAACTATGCTCAAATCGTCGAGTACAAGGATGACCGCACCGGCAAGAAGCGGCGTGAGCAGATCTTCCCTCGTTACCATCAGCTAGACGTAGTGCGAAAACTCCTCGCCGATGCACGACAACGAAGCATCGGTCACCGCTATCTCATTCAGCATTCCGCGGGCAGCGGGAAGAGCAACTCCATTGCGTGGCTCGCGCATCAGCTAGTGGCCCTGCGCAGAGAGCAGGAGCCCATATTCGACTCGGTCATAGTGGTCACCGATAGGCGCGTGCTCGATAGGCAGATTCGCAACACCATTAAGCAATTCGCACAGGTGGGTGCCACCGTCGGCCATGCCGAACATTCTGGCGATCTGCGCAGATATCTTGAGGACGGCAAGAAGATCATAATCACCACAGTGCAGAAGTTCCCGTTTGTCCTAGACGAGATCGGCAACGAGCACCGCTCCCGCCAGTTCGCCATCCTCATAGACGAAGCCCATTCCAGTCAAGGCGGACGCACTGCCGCCGCCATGAATGAGGCCCTGTCCGCTGTGCACATCGAGGAAGATGACGAGACCACCGAGGATGCCATCAACCGGATCATGGAGTCCCGAAAGATGCTCTCAAACGCTAGCTACTTCGCGTTTACGGCCACTCCCAAGAACAAGACCCTGGAGGTGTTCGGCGAGCCGGCGCCGGTGGGCGACGCGGTCTCGCATCGGCCGTTCCACGTCTACACCATGAAGCAGGCAATACAGGAAGGTTTCATCCTGGACGTACTCCGCAACTACACGACGGTAGAGAGCTACTATCGGCTGATGAAGACCATCGAGGATGATCCGCAATTCGATACGAAGAAAGCGAAGAAGAAGCTCAAGCACTACGTGGAGTCGCACCAGCACGCCATACGGGAGAAGGCCGAGATCATGGTGGACCACTTCCACGATCAGGTGCTGGCCAAGAGAAAGATAGGCGGTCAAGCGCGGGCGATGGTGGTTACGGGCAGCATCGAAAGAGCCATCCAGTACTACTTCGCCATAACCGATTGTCTCAAAGAGCGCAACAGCCCACACAAAGCAATCGTGGCGTTCTCCGGAGAACACGAATATGGCGGACGCAGAGTCACCGAGGCATCGTTGAACGGATTCGCCAGCAACCTCATTCCCGAGCGCATCCGCGAGGAACCTTACCGCTTCCTGGTCTGTGCCGACAAGTTCCAAACTGGCTATGACGAGCCACTGCTACACACCATGTACGTCGACAAGCCTCTATCGGGGGTTAAGGCGGTCCAGACCCTTTCTCGCCTGAACAGATCCCACCCCATGAAGCATGACACCTTTGTGCTTGACTTCCAGAACGACGTAGATATCATTCAAGCGTCATTTCAGCCGTACTACAGAACGACCATCCTGAGCAAAGAGACAGACCCCAATAGGCTGCATGACCTTAAGGCTGAGCTCGACCGGCATCAAGTGTATTCCCAAGACCAAGTTGATCGGCTAGTCGAGCTTTACCTGAGCGGCGCCGATCGGGCACGGCTCGATCCGCTGCTCGATGCGTGCGTCGCCACGTACGTCGATACGCTCGACGAGGAGGAACAGGTGAGTCTCAAGGGCACCGCCAAGGCGTTCGTGCGCACATACGGGTTCCTCGCATCGATCCTGCCCTTCAGCAATGCCCAGTGGGAGAAGCTCTCGATATTCCTCAACTTCCTCATACCTAAGCTACCTGCGCCGCAGGAAGACGACCTGGCCAAGGGCATACTCGAATCCATCGACATGGACAGCTACCGAGCAGAGGTACGCGCAACCATCGATATCGTTCTTGCC
>JAGVTS010000125.1 GCA_019136685.1 Bacillota bacterium
AGCCGGGAAGCGACACCCCTATCATCGCAAGCGTCGTGGCGGCGTAGTCTATCCAACTACGTCGTTTAGCGGCAGCCAGTACGCCCAGGGGGATCGCCACCACGAGCGCAAAGATCGTGGAGCTGATTGCAAGGACTATGGTGTTCCCGAGTTTCTCCTTGATCTGGTCAGCGGCGGGGCGATGGTACACTATGGACCTGCCCATGTCCCCTCTGAGCAGGCCCGCCATGTAGCGGAAGTACTGCTCGTACCATGGCCTATCAAGGCCAAGTTCCTTCTGCAGGCGCTCAACGTTGGCCGCGTTGGCCGTCTCCGAGCCCAGCATCAGTTTGACCGCATCGCCCGGCGCCAGGCTGACCATTGCGGAAGTTATGAATGTTATCCCTATGAGAACCGGTATCATCGCGAGCAAGCGACGAACGATGTATTTGCCCAATTGCGACACTCCCCATTAACTCCGGAGGGGAGGGACATCGCCTTCGGTAGCCTCGTGCCCGAAAGGAGACGCCCTCCCCGCCAAAGCTGCGGCGCGACAGCCGCGGCCGATGCTACTTGCTAATCCAGACGCTGTTTTCCAAGGTGACCAGATGCATCCCGCCCCACGGCGGAACGTAGTCGTTCACTCTCTTGTTTACGATTGAGTAACCCCACTCGAAGTAGAGGGGGATGGACGCCCGGTCTTCCATGATCTTGCGCTGCGCCTGCTTCCAAAGGCTCGTCAGCTTGGTGTAGTCAGTGGTCTTGAGCGCTTGATCAAGCAGGGAGTCCACAGTCGCATTCGAGTAGTAATGGCCGTTGGTCTTCCCAATTGAGCTGCTGTGGAAGAGCGAATGCAGCCCGGTCGTTCCGGCGAAGCTGAAGTCGAAGAAGACTTCGGTGTTGCCGTCGATGACGTCGGATGCCCACACAGCCGTGTCCTGCTGGAGGATGGACGCGTCTATTCCGATCTTGCGTAGCTGGGTTGCCAGAATGGTGAGCGTCCTCACCTGGGAGCCGGCAATCGTCTTTATCTCTACCTTGAGCGGCTTGCCGTTACGGTCGAGGATCCCGTCGCCGTTGGTGTCACGGAAGCCGGCCTTGTTCAGGATAGCCACCGCTTCCTTGGGATCGTACTTCCACAAGCTCTTCAGGCTGGTGTCATTGCCATGAGGCAACCACGGCGCGCACTGACCGTAGGCGCGCTCGCCATGGGGCGCCACTACTGCGTTGAACGCCGCGTCGATATCCATCGCTTTGGATATGGCGTCGCGCACTTCGAGCTCGTCGAATGGAGGCTTCGTCACGTTGAACCCGAGGCCCCTGTAGGAGCCGCCCCGGCTTATAGTTACGAGCTTAGGGTTCTTGGCGACGGACGCCATTGAGTCGAGGTTGAAAAGGTACGGCACTATGTCGACTTCGCCTGCAGTCAGTGCAAGTATCTGCACTGTGGGGTCGGGGATGACCACGAACTCGACCTTGTCCAGGTACACAGGGAGCCAATAGTTGGGGTTGCGCTCGAGCACTGCGCCCTGGTCAGTCGCGAAGCTCTTGAGCGCGAAGGGGCCGGATCCAATGGGGCGCCTGGCAAATCCGTCTTCGCCCAGCTTCTCAATGGCCTCGCGCGGCACGATGCCGACGCTGGCGATCCTGTTGGGGTCGGCCACCAAAAACGGGTTGGGCATGGGCGTTTTGATCTCCACCGTGTAGCGGTCCAGCGCCTTCACGCTCTTGATATCGCCAAGGGTGAACGCGGTGCTGACCTTGATGAAGCGCTCGATCGAGTACACAACATCGTCCGCTGTGACCTCGCGCTTCGCGCCCTTCTTGAAGACCTCATTGCCTTCCTGGAAGTACACGCCCTTGCGGAGATGGAAGATCCAAGTGTTCGCGTCGGGTGTCTCCCACTTCTGCGCCAGGTGCGGCCTGGGTTTGAAGTTGTCCTTGCCGATGATGACGAGGGGATCGAATACGAGCCCACAGATATTGGTCTCGTCGTTGGCAGCAGTCTTGTACGGGTCAAGTTGCTGGATAGACGATGCGGCAATCTTCAGTGTGCCGCCCTTGACTGGTGTTGCCCCGAGGACTGATGCGGAGGCAGAGACCAAAAGAAGAGCCGCGAGAATGGAAAGAGCGATTCTCCTGAACATGCAGTTTTACCTCCTGCCACATTTGGACTTCTGACCTGCTGATTTGTATTGGGTTGATTATACGCATGACGTATGCCTAAGTCAAGCTCATCCGGCATCTCACTCGGCATCTGCCATGCGTCGGCAAGAGGTGCGCACGTTCCGTTGAATTACTATTCAGAATGCCAACCTTGTCCGTTTCCGCCGTGTCCGCGTTCCTCCGGCCAATCGCCGCTGCTCCCGGCGGCGGCCTCGGCCTCGGACCCGGCGGCGTCGTCCTCCACGATATCCTCGAAAATGAACTGCTCGGCGTGGAACCAAGCGCTTTCATATGCCTTGTACCCTTCCAGCGCCTCCATCATCTCGGCAAAGGCCTGCACGAGATCTGGGTCGAACTGCGTCCCTGCGTTGCGCTGGATCTCTTCCATGGCTTCAGCGTGCGACAACGCCCTGCGGTATGGCCTGTCGTTCACCATGGCGTCATACGCGTCGACAACTGCGAGCATCCTTGCAGCAAGCGGGATCTCCGCGCCCTCAAGTTCGCGGGGGTACCCTCTGCCGTCCCATCGCTCATGATGCGAAAGAATGGCGTTGGCAACATGTGAAAGCTCAGCGGACCCTTCCACTATTCGCGCGCCTATCTCGGGGTGGGTGCGCATGACCTTCCATTCCTCCGGCGACAGCGGGCCTGACTTCTGCAGAATCTGGTCGGGGATGCCCACCTTGCCTATGTCATGCAACACACACAGCAGCGATAGGTCATCGACGGAATTGTCCGAAAGCCCCAGAGTATGAGCAAGTTCCACCGCCAGGAAACGCATGCGGCTGGAATGCTCTTCTGTTTCGTGAGTACTTTCCGAAAGCGCCTTGCGCAGCGAATGAACCAGAGTGCCTCGGGGCGATGTCATCTCCATGAACTTGTTCCTGAACATTCGGCCCTCTGCCCTCTGAATGGTGTCGGTTACACTCTGTGTGAGCGAAATGCGTGTGCCTGCGCCCAGCGCAATGCTGGCGGGGACTGGCCCGATGCTCAGTTGTGCAACAGCCTTGCGTACTCTGGCGGCGAACCTCAATGCCGTCCTTCGCTCAACATTGGGCATCACCACGAGGAACTCATCGCCGCCCCATCGGAATACTTTGCCCTCGCCGCCAACGACCTCCTCGATCATGCTTGCCATCGTCTTGAGCAGCCCGTCGCCGGCTTCGTGGCCAAGAAGATCGTTGACCTGCTTCATGCCGTTCACATCGGCCAGCACGAATGTCATGGGCAATTTGGACTCGTCTTCGAAACTGGAAACCACATGGTCGAAGTAAAGACGGTTGTAGCAACCGGTGAGACTGTCGTGATAGATGAGGTACTCCAGCTGGGCAGTGCGCTCCTCCAGAGTCTCCGCCATTCGGTCGAAAGTGTGGGCCAATTCGCCCAGTTCGCCGCCGACCCGCGGGCCGTCGTACCGAGTGCCAAGATACCCAGACGCCAGGCGATCCGCAGCCCTGGCCAGGCTGTCGGCGGGGTTGATCACCTGCCGTCTTGCGAAAAGCCATGATAGAGGGACAACGATCAAAACTACGGCGGCCACTGCAACGAAGGTGTACGCAACCTCGCGTTTGGCGGCGGCTTCTATCATCGCGAGGGGAACACTCAGAGTAACGTAGAACAGCGGATCGTCACCTGAACAGCTTACCTTGCCGTAGGATATCAGCCGCTGCACCCCGTCGCATCCGGTGGAGGTGATGGATCCCACATCATATCTGCTGGATCTGACGGCGTTCAACACTTCCTGGTTGCCCTGGGCCTGTGCCTGAATCTGGTCCTTGCTGCCCTGGGCCTCACCGTCGCGGTCATCCCTCGTGTACCGCATCAAGTTCCTGCCTGTCACATCGTGAACAGCGAGCATCGCCCCGTCAGGCAGAGCCAGGCCCCTGAATGATTCCGCAAACCACTCAGGGTGAAGAAATACGGCAGCCATCTGGCCGCCGTGTCGCCTCAGAATCGCTCTGGCATCATCGAGATTGTCGGATGAACGCGGGCCGGTCACCGATGGGATGAATATTGACATGGTGGGCGAGCCTCCGAACGGCTCTGAGCCCATCACCTCGGCCACAGCCGTGCCGTGAGCCATGGCCTCCTGGAAGGCGGAGAACGCCCCAAAGTCGCCGGGCCCATCGGGGCCCCATGTAGCAGCCAGCGCCCGCCCTGTTCCGTCGAGCACCGCAAAGCTTGAACTCAGCCTTCTGGAGTGCCACGAATCCGAGAGAACGCCCGTAGGCCGGGATGAGTCAGCTCCCTCCTGAGTGTCAGGAAGCGAGGCGTCCCACACTACCGCCGCCATACGAAGCAGGTTGCCAATGTCTTCGCTATCTGCCCCGACAATGTGGGTGAGCAGCAGGCGCGACTGGTACTCGGCTTGCTCGAGTGCCCCTGACCGTTTGTTCAGGGCCATGCACACAGAGAAGGCGAGGATCGGGAGAACAGCAAGCAGAATCAGCATCAGTAGCTTGAACCGTAGGTTGCTTGCGATTTGCCTAGCACCGCTGCCCGTGGCCATCGTATACCCCCTCTACGGAGAGATCAGCAAGTGCCGGCGACTCGCTCAATCGCTCCCGAGTGCTCAGCGTGATGGTCACTTTCGAGTGGAACCGAAGAATAGTGCGCCTAGCATTAACCATATCAGATTCTATCAGAGAGTTCCACTGTTACTTGCATTTTCTAACCCCGGGCGTATGCTGCTCTGCAGGACCCATGAAGCCGACCTGTACAACACAGTAAGGCCCCGTTCGAAGCGGGGCCCCTCCATCAATATGGCGCTCCCAACGGGATTCGAACCCGTGTTACCGCCTTGAAAGGGCGATGTCCTAGGCCGCTAGACCATGGGAGCCAAATCTCTTCACATTGACCGACTGCGGTTTTGCTCAGTAATGATACCATGAGCGTGGCCTTTCGTCAAACCGGCAACGCCGCGCGCGAGCTCGCGAAATCCACCGATAATCATGCCTGTGACCTAACTTTATGTCGATTTGTGCCGATACTTGTGTCTGGACAACCTGCACTCATTACTTGCCGATTTACGGAGGTATCTGCAATTGAAGTTGAGTATCCGAGCCAAACTGGTGGGTTCCTATGCGCTCCTGCTTGCGCTGACTATCGCGGTAAACCTGGTGGGCATGTGGGCCGAAGGTCGTGCCGATGCAAACAACAAGAACATCATTGAGCAGAGCCTGCCGGTGTCCGCCTTAGTGTACAAGGCCAGAAGCGAAGTCCTCGAAAAAGGGATAGCTGTTCGAGGGTTCATGATCTCGCTCGATGAAGCCAACATCACGACGTTCTATGGCATTGACAGGATCATGATGGACACTCTTGCCACGGCCCGCGAGACCTTCGTGAACGACGAATCCCACAGATACATCGACGAGATGATTAGCGCAAACGATGCCTACAACGATCTGGTCGATGAAGTCGTAGCAATGACTAGGGTGGGCCAGGCCGAGGAAGCCATGGCCAAACTGACAACCGGGGTCCAACAGTTGCTTGGCAAGCTCGACGGCCTCATCGCTGGTTGGAGCGCGTTTGTCGGCGACACCAATCAGCAATGGCTGGTCGAGGCCGCCAGTACCAACAGGATGGCAACCCTGATCAGCATAGCCGGCGCCGTGGTCAGCGCAGTCGTGATGATCATAGTCGCTATCGTCTTCAATCGAGGTATAGCCGTTCCCACAGTGCGAATCAAGCAAGTGGCAGAGGCCGTCGCGGCAGGCAACCTCACAGTAGATGTGCCCGCAATCAAAACCGGCGATGAGATGCAGGATCTGAATGAAGCCGTTCGAACCATGATCCGGAACCTCACGGAGTTGCTGGGCGAGATGCGCGCCGAGTCCGACAACGTGGCCAGCGCCAGTTACCAGCTGTCGGCATCGTCTGACGAATCGGCGCGCGCGGTCGAGCAGATCACGGCCACAATACAGCAGATGGCCGGCGGCGCAGAGCAGCAGAGCGCCAGCGCAACGCGGACGGCAAGCGCCGGGGAGCAGATCAAATCGGGCATCGAGCAGATTGCCGCCGGCGCAGGCGACCAGACCCAGCAACTCCAACAGGCCTCCGGGCTTGTGGCGCAGATGGTGAATGAGCTCGAGCAAATAAGCGCCTATCTGGGTCAGATGGATAAGGACATGCGGTCGACGGCAGACGCCGCAGAAGAGGGCGATCGCTGTGTAGGGCAGGCGGCCCAGAGTATCGCCAGGATAAGGGAGGCCTCAGCGGAGGTCGAGTCAGCCTCGGCGGGCCTGGACAAGAGTTCGCGTGAGATCGGCCGGGTGGTGCAAGTGATCGGCGATATCGCCGACCAGACTAACCTCCTGGCACTAAACGCCGCAATAGAGGCTGCCCGCGCCGGAGAGCAGGGCAAGGGCTTCGCGGTGGTAGCGGATGAAGTGCGCAATCTGGCCGAGCGGTCGCTTGCAGAGACAAAGGCCATATCCAAGCTGATCGAAGTGACGATGGCTGATACAGGCAGAGTGTCCAAGGCGATAGAGGTCTCCGGCGAGCTGGTTGAGGAGAGCATGCCCCTTGTCGAGGCCTCCATGTCGTCGCTGAAGAAGATCCGTCAGCACGCATCGGACAACCTCAGTTTGGTAGGCTCTGCTGTCAAGTTGCGCCAGAGCGTCATGGAGGCAGCTGATATGGTGAAGCAGTCTATGGTCGAAGCGGTTGCCGTGGCCGATGAGAATGCCGCTGCAGCGGAAGAAATGGCCGCCGGCGTCATAGAGGTCCAGAAGTCCATCGAGCACGTGGCGGCAGTGTCCGAGGAGAACGCGGCGGCGGTGGAGGAAGTCTCTGCCTCAGCGGAAGAAGTGAGCGCCTCAATCGAAGAGATGGCGTCCGCCTCTCAGTCGCTTGCCGCCATGGCCGGCCACCTCAAGGAACTCGCAGCTAGGTTCAGAACGGAGTAGAGGCCCTCCGGGAAGCGCCCTGTCCTTCTGGTGTCTCCAGTTGAGCCGGGGCGCTTTTGCACGTTCATATCTGGAACGCCCCCAAGAACTCTCAAGTTGGGACAGGTTCATGCCGATATATCTAGTATACACGCTGTCTATCGCTGTGAACCTGGTCGGAATGTGAGCCGTCGCCAGGTTCAGGGCGACGCATGATGAAGCGGTGTCGGCCGACGAAGGGAGGATCTCATAGATGCGCACGGGTGTGCAGACTAGGCTGTTGGCATCGTATCTCGTCCTGCTCATCCTCATGATTGCAGTAGGCGGGATAGGAATCCTATCGGATAGGCGGGTGGAGAGCGAATACGTGGAACTCGTGCACTCCAATCTGCCCATAACGATCTTGCTGCATAAGCTGCGCGAGGGCCTGCTGGAAAAGGGCATGGCCGCCCGGGGTTTTGTCCTGTATCAGGATAACAAGCTTGTGGATCAATTCTACACAGCCGAGAAAACGATCAGGGCCAACATCGAAGACATAGCCGAGCTGGACCCGAGCGAAGAGTCCCTCCATTACCTCAATCAAATAGATCAGACCAACAAGCAATACACGAAAATCTGTGAGCATGCCTTGGACCTGGCCAGATGCCGGGAAATCGAGGATGCCAGGGACCTTCTGGCCGAGCAGGCGCCGGCGCTCATCGACGAGTTCGACCGGCTGACGGCGGAGTGGTTCGCGTTCCTTGATGAGCGCAACGATGATTCGCTGTTGCGGGCAAAGGAGGAGAGTCGCCGCAGTACGTGGCTCATCGCCGGGGCGGTGCTCATCAGTGTGATAGTAGTAATCATCATGGCGATCTCCGTCGCGCGCACTGTCGCTGTGCCGGTGGCCAAGATGAGAGCGGTAGCCGAAGCGGTAGCCGCAGGCGATCTGACTGTGCCGTTGCCGACGATCAAGACCCGCGACGAGATGCGCGACCTCAATGAAGCCTTCCGCGTGATGATCAGCAATCTCACCCGGCTGCTGGGTGAGATGCGCGCTGAGTCCGACAACGTAGCCGGCGCCAGTCACGAGCTATCGACGTCAACCAGGGAATCGGCTCGCGCGGTGGCGCAGATTACGGACACGATTCAGCAGATGGCCGCCGGCGCCGAGCAGCAGAGCACAGGCGCTGGTCGAACCGTGAGCGCCGGGGAGCAGATCAAGGCCGGCATCGAACAGGTGGCATCGGGCGCGAGCGAACAAACCCAGCAGCTTCATCAGGCATCCGAGCTCGTGGTGCAGATGGTGAATGAACTCGAACAGATCAGCGCGTATCTCGGCCAGATGGAGAAGGATATGCGCGCAACTGTGGACGCCTCTAAGGAGGGGGATCGCTGCGTGACCCAGGCTGCGCAGAGCATCGCCAGGATAAAGGAAGCCTCCGCCGAGGTCGAATCCGCCTCGGTGGGCCTGGGCAAGAGCTCCCGCGAGATCGGCCGGGTGGTGCAGGTAATCGGCGACATCGCAGACCAGACCAACCTGCTGGCTCTAAACGCCGCCATCGAGGCCGCCCGCGCCGGGGAGCAAGGGCGGGGATTCGCAGTGGTCGCCGATGAAGTGCGGAAGCTGGCGGAGCGGTCGCTTGCGGAAACAAAGGCCATATCCAAGCTGATCGAGGTCACAGTAGCCGACACCAGCAGAGTATCTTCAGCCATAGAGACCTCAGGCAGGCTGGTTGAAGAGAGTATGCCTCTGGTCGAAGCCTCCATGTCGTCGCTGAAGAAAATCAGCGAGCACGCCTCCGACAACCTGACGCTAGTGGGCTCAGCTGTCAAGCTGCGCCAGAGCGTCATGGACGCAGCGGGCAAGGTCCGGGAGTCGATGGTGGAGGCTGTAGCGGTGGCTGACGAGAACGCAGCTGCGGCAGGGCAGATGACTGCCGGCATCGCTGAGGTCCAGAAGTCCATCGAAAGCGTAGCCGCAGTGTCGGACGAGAATGCCGCCTCGGCTCAGGAGGTTTCTGCATCGGCAGAGGAGGTAGGCGCGTCCATCCAAGAGATGGCGTCCGCGTCTCACTCCCTTGATGAGATGGCCGGTCGCCTGCAGAAGCTCGCTGCCCAGTTCAAGGTATAGACGAGACCAGAGCGTCGATACCCTGCGCCAACACGATGCTTTCGCATGCATCCACTACGCCGGGGTCGTACAGACGGCCCCGGTTCTTCCTTATCTCATCCAGCGCCGCTTCAACCCCCAGCGCCGGGCGGTATGGGCGGTGTGACGACATCGCCTCCACCACGTCTGCAACAGCCACAATCACAGCGCCATAGGAGATCTGGTCGCCCATAAGCCCCTGGGGATACCCGGAGCCATCCAGGCGCTCATGGTGCTGCAGGACTATGTCATTCACGGGCCACGGGAAATCGATCGACCGCACAATGTCGTAGCCCGCCTGCGGATGCACTCGGATCAACTCGAATTCAGCACTGCTCAGCCTACCCGGCTTGCTCAGTATCTCGCCTGGGATGCTGATCTTGCCGATGTCGTGCACAAGCGATGCATAGTAAATCCCGGATACCTCGTCTTCAGGCAGCCCCAGCGTCTGAGATATCGCCCGCGCCAAGCACGCAACCCGC
This sequence comes from Bacillota bacterium, assembly GCA_019136685.1. GTDB lineage: Bacteria > Bacillota > DTU025 > DTU025 > DTU025 > UBA5389. Next base: position 9,645 of record JAGVTS010000125.1, read on the forward strand.
TCCTGGTGGCCCGCAGTGTAGGGGTCCCGCACCTCCACGATGTGGGCCATGGCCAGGATTGCCTGCCTCATGCTCTGCCTGAGCTTGGCCATGGTGTTCGAAAGCTCTTCCTGAGTCTGCCTTCGTGCGGTCACATCTTCGAGCATCGCGATAATGTGTCCAGATCGTGCCTCACCTGTCGATCCGATCAGAGTGCCCACAACTCTTCCGACTAGAGTGGATCCGTCTTTGCGGATGTAGCGGTTCTCTGCGTCGAAGTAGTCGATGCTGCCGGTCGCAAGCCGTTCTATCCGCGCGGCTACATCCGGCACATCGTCGGGATGGCTCAAGTCCTTCACCATGACTCCGGCCAGTTCATGAGGCGCACAGCCGAACACCTTGGCCATTCGTCTGTTCGCCTGCACAATCCGAGTATCCAGATCAACAATGGCCATGCCCAGTTGGCCGTCTTCGAACACACTCCTGAACCGTTCCTCGCTCTCGCGCAGGAGGTATTCAGCCTGCTTGCGCTGGGTGATATCCTCAAACAGGCCGACAATGATGCGAGTTCCTCGGCGACCGCCGACAATGTTCGCCGCGGGCGCCAGTGAAACACTGGCGTATACTGATGACCCGTCCCCTCGATCGTAGCGCAACTCAGTCCCGGAGATGGTTTCGCCGGTGGCGGCGCGCCGGAGAAGGTCCGCGAAATCCACACTGCAATCCCCGTCGAACAGGGGGATGACTCTGCCAATTGCCTCGCTCCTTGTGCGCCCGAAAAGGCTTTCCGCTGCCGGGTTCCACCCGTATCTCACAACCCCGTCGCGGTCCATAATAGCCACCGCAGTGGGAAGCGCGCCGAGTAGTGCGTCGACGCGGTCCCTGAGAGTGCTGCGGAGCGAATGATCCGTCTTCTTCATTAACTCGATACTCCTCTGATAAGGCCACAATACACTAACTAATGTTCGAGTCGCGGCGCCGTTCTTCCTCCCCGAATCGACCCGCCGAGATCTCGCGCCGATATCGCCTGCCGACGCACATGTTCGGCAGGATTGGTAATAATAATGTGGCAGGAGGTGTAATCTAATTGTGCTCCCGCGGCAAACAGCGCTATTACGCCGCCATTGTTCAGGAAGCGGCGGCCAGACGTGCCCGTGAAGAGATCCCTTCATTGTATGAGGAGGTTCTGACTATGGAAGAATGCACATACGACGA
>JAGVTS010000188.1 GCA_019136685.1 Bacillota bacterium
GGCTTGGCTCGTCATCCAGCATAACTGACCTTGGCGTCGGAACGTTGAGGCTTGCGAACGATGCGCTCACCTTCTCCGGTTCAGAGGGCGCTGTGGAAGTGCCGATTTCGGATATCAATTTCTCCTTCCTGGACGCCGATGCGCACCTAGTCGTATCGGAGCCGGGCGGCGCTTATGAGCTCGACATTAAAGACGACTCGACGCTCAGGTGGGAGGATTACCTCATGGCAGCCCGAGGGTTGACCATGCGGAGGTGGCCCACGGCCGAGGAGATCAGGACCAGGTCGCGGGAGCGGCATTGCAGGTAGGAAAGTGAGCAGAATCAGGAACGCAGCGGGAGGCTCAGCTGCTAAAGCCGGCCTCCCGCTGCCAGTTGCTCAGTCTATTTTTCTCCGAGATAGGCCTTCTTGACCCTGGGGTCGCGACGCAATTCGTCAGCTGGGCCGGAAAGGACGATTCGCCCTGTCTCCAGTACGTAGGCGTGGTTTGAGATGCGCAGGGCCAGCCGGGCGTTTTGCTCCACAAGGAGTATGGTTACGCCCTGCCCGTTGATCTCGCGGACGACTCGGAATATCTCCTGGACCAGTTTGGGCGCAAGGCCCAGCGACGGTTCGTCCAGCAGCAAGATGTCGGGGTCAGGCATCAGCCCGCGCCCGATGGCGAGCATCTGCTGCTCCCCGCCTGACAGCGTGCCGGCCAGTTGCAGGCGGCGCTCCTCAAGCCTGGGGAATAGCTGGTACACTCGGCCCGTGTTGGAGCTGACCTTGTCCGGGTGTCCTCTGTGCTTGTAGGCGCCGAGCTTCAGGTTTTCCTCCACCGTAAGTGTGGGAAACACTCGTCGGCCTTCGGGCACGTGGGCGATGCCGCGGTTTACGATCTCGTGTGCCGGTATCTGGGATATGTCGGTGTCCCCCAGCCGTATAGACCCAGATCTCGGCCTTATGAGGCCCGATATGGCGCGCAGGGTCGTAGTCTTGCCGGCGCCGTTGGCGCCCAGAATTGTAGCGATCTGACCTCGCTCCACGACCAGACTAATGCCGTGCACCGCTTCGACGCTGCCGTAAGCTATCCTTACGTCCTTAAGCTCCAGTAGGCTCATTGTACCGACTCACCTGCCTCTGCATCCGCCTCGGCCTCTGCCTGCTCGTCTTCATCATCTGTGCCCAGATAAGCCTCGATGACTGCCGGGTCCTTCTGGACCTCCTCGGGCGTGCCTTCACTGATCTTCCTTCCATACTCCATTACGGCCACGTGGTCGGAGATGCCCATGACCACGCGCATGTCATGCTCAATCAGGAAGACAGTGATCCCCGAATCGCGAATCTCGCGGATTATATCCATGAGTTCGTCGGACTCACGCTCGTTGAGGCCCCCCGCGGGCTCGTCCAGTATGAGCAGCGCGGGGCCGGAGGCCATGGCACGGGCTATCTCGAGCCGGCGCCGATCGCCGTAGGACAGGTTGCGGGCCAGCTCATCGCGGAGATGCCATATCCGCAACTGCCTCAGGCAGCGCTCTGCCTCGCTGTGTGCGCGCGCCTCCTCGGCCTGGCGGGCACGTGTGTTGAGAATGCATGCGACGAGGCCCGCCTTGCATCGACAATGCTGCCCTGCCAGGACGTTCTCGAAGCAAGTGAGATTCTCAAACAGCCTGAGAGTCTGGAAAGTGCGTGCGATGCCCGCCTCCACCACCTGGTGGGGGAGCATTCCGATGAGGGCCGAACTCCTGAACGTGATGCTTCCGGAATCAGGCCGGTAGATGCCGGTTATCAGATTGAACACAGTGGTCTTGCCGGCGCCGTTTGGCCCTATTAGGCTAGTAATGCTGCCTTCTTTGACATTGAGGTCGAAGGAATCGACGGCTCGTAGCCCGCCGAAGTTCTTCGACACTGCGCCCAGCGACAACAACGGAGCGCTCAGGGTCATTCGCCTCCACCCTCTTTCAGACGGGTCATCCACCGCCGGCTGGGCCACAGCCCTTGCGGACGGAAGATCATCATGATCACCATGGCCAGCCCGAACAGGAGCATTCTGTACTGAGCGAAGTTGCGCAACAGCTCAGGCAGAACCATCATTGCGCCGGAGGCCAGGATCACTCCCGGTATCGAGCCCATGCCGCCCAGGATGACTATGCAGAACAGGATGACCGATTCCATGAAGGTAAAAGAGTCGGGCGAAATCACCATCATCTTTGTCGCGAATATGGTTCCCGCCGCGCCTGCAATCCCCGCGCCGAGCGTAAATGCCAGCGTCTTGGCCCATCGCGTATTGACTCCCGTAGCTTCGGCGGCGATAGGGTCTTCCCTAACGTAGTTCCACGCGCGCCCCACCCGCGAACGCTGCAGGCGGCCTAGGCAGAACAGGAGCAACGCCACAGCTGCCCAGACCAGGTAGTAGAAGTCGATGGGACGCTGTATGACATGGCCGAATATCCGGAACTGGTCCAGAACGATCAGCCCGTTGGGCCCGCCGGTCAACCCGAAGGGATTGTTTATCAGGGTGATGCGGATCATCTCATTCAGGCCGATGGTCACCATCAGAAGGTAGTCACCACGCAGGTGAATGATGGGCCCGGTGAGAATGTAGCCCGCCCCCGCGGCGATCAGGCCGCTTATTGGGATGAGCAACCACAGATTGACTCCGAACCTTTCGGAGAGAATGGCTGTGGTATATGATCCGATAGCGAAAAAGGCCATCTGGCCCATGTTGAACAGCCCGACCTCGCCCACAATGATATTGAGCGACAGGCCGAGCAGAACGTTGATGCCCCAGAACACACATACATCTGTCCAGTAGTCCGATATGAACAAGGGCAGCGCAGCCGCCGCGAGTATCAGGGCGCCGATGAACCAGGCCGAGTGGGCGCGGATGAACGACGCCGGCTTCGTGAACTCCAAACGCATGTCCGTTGCCCCCCCTCAGACCTTCTCGGCCACTCGTTCGCCCAGGATGCCTGTGGGACGGAAGATCAGCAGCAGAATGAGGATCAGGAACACAAAGACGTCTTTCCAGGCTGCTGAAATGTAACCCGCTCCCAACATCTCCAGGATACCGAGGAGCATGCCGCCTACCATCGCCCCGGGGATGTTACCAATCCCGCCTAGAATAGCGGCGGTAAACGCCTTCAGGCCGTAGGACCATCCCACCGTGAAGTGGATCTGCCTGTAGTACAGGCCCAAAAGCACGCCGGCGATGGCGCCCAGGCCCGGCCCGATCACGAAAATGATGCGGATAATCTGGTCCACGTCGATGCCCATCAGCCGCGCTGTGTCGTGGTCGATCGCTGTGGCCCGAATGGCTGCGCCCACCGTAGTGCGCTGCACGAACATGTAGAGCCCGACCATAAGGGCCAGCGATATCCCCATAATGAGCAACTGCATCAAGCTTACATGTACACCGCCAGGCGCCCAGTTGACCTCGGGGACTGACCACGGCGGATAGGCTTGATATCGTGCGCCCCATATGAGCATCGCCGCATTTTGAAGAAATATCGATACGCCAAGGGCCGATACGACTGCAGTCAGCCTGCTGGACTTGCGCAAGGGGCGGTAGGCCATTCTCTCTACTAGCACTCCGAGAAGCGAAATGGCTCCCATGGATATCAGGGTGGCCAGGCACAGCATCGCCCAGAGTGGGAGGGAGGACTGGGCCAGAACCGTCACCAGCATCGTGTAGCCCAAGTATGAGCCGAGCATGAAAAAGTCGCCGTGGGCGAAGTTGATCAACCTCATGACTCCGTAGACCATCGTGTATCCCAGCGCCACAAGGGAGTACACCGCACCCACTGTGAGCCCGTTAACCAATTGCTCCAAGAAGACTACCATTTTGACGCGGCACGGGAGCCGCCACGCGCTAACTGCAGCCGCAGAGGCGACCCCCGTGCGCACACCTCCCATCCGGTCTGAACTTAGCGAAGCGGAACGAACTTGCCGTCCGCAGTTACCTCGTATGCCAGATAGATGGCGCCTTCTCTGTCGCCAATGGCGTCAAACGAAATGGGACCTGTGATACCGGGATAGTCTTTCAAGCTGTTGCGCAGGTAGTTCATGAGGACCTTGGAATCCGTGGATCCGCTTCCCTCTATAGCCGCAGCAATTGCCTTGAAAGCATCGGCAGCATAGACAGGCCACGGGCTGGACGGCGGCTCCTTGTGCCGGCGTATGTACTCTGCCAGGAACGTTTTGGACTGTGGGTAATCAAGGTCAGTCGGCAGAGGCTCCTGAGTTTGCAGGGCGCCTGCGGCCATGTTGAGCCCGGCGATTTTCACGAATTCGTCGTTGACGGCGGCATTTCCGCCCACGAACGTCGCCTTAATGCCCAACGTGCGCATCTGCCGGATGATGAGACCGGCTTCTGAGTAGTAGCCAGTGAAGTACAGCACATCCGGGTTCTGCTTGCCCATGTTCAGAAGTATCGCTGTGAAGTCGCGTTCGCCCGGCGTGATGGCGTCGTAGAATACGATCTCGGCCTTCTTCTGTTCCAGAATAGGCCGGCGCGCTGCCTCAGCCAGGCCTTTACCGAATGTTGTGTTGTCGTGGATGATGGCCACTCTCTTGGCCTTAAGCTTGTCGACGGCGAAGGCCGCAAAGAATGCGCCCTGCTTGTCGTCGCGGAAGCAGGTCCTGAAGAAGTACTTCCTACCCTGCTCCGTGAGCTTCTCAGCGGTGGACCCATAAGCGATGTTGACCAGTTCTGCGCGTTCGTAGATGGCCGAAGCCGGGTCGTTGATGGATGAGCCGTAGGTGCCCACCACCGCCGCCACTTTGTCGCTGACCATTCGCTGGGCTACTAGGGCGCTCTGTTTGGGCGATCCCTGATCGTCTCCGAGCACAATCTCGACCGGCCTGCCCAGAAGACCCCCCGCCTTATTGACCTCGTCCGCGACGATTTGGACGCAGTTACGCGCCATTTCGCCTTCATAGGCCCAGGGGCCCGTTATGGGAGCCTGAAGTCCGATCCTAATGGGTTCTTTGGCAGCCATGACGTAGTAGCCGAAAGACAGTGACATAACCAGGGCAACGGCGATAAGCAGCAATCCTGACCGACTTCTCTTCACTTACGCACACCTCCTGATAATTGTGATGTAGATAGGGATGTCGGCAAGACGGAAGTGCCGCCTGACGATGAGTAAGCGGCGCTCCTGCGTCCATGGTGTAGACCATATTCGCCACGCGTGTGCATTTTCCTGCGCATACCGATGACGCGCCTGACCAAGAGCCCGTTCAGGCCGCGTTAACATTTCGAGAAAATACGACAAGTGCATGAAACGTGCATTGCGCAGTCGAGCCGTACGGAGAGGCTCTGTGCTGCATATGGTGTACATGTATCGTAGGAGGTGAGCGAGTTCATGATGCCCGAGGAGTTCGTCGAGCTGCTACGGCCCCATGCGGAGCGCGTGTTTGAAGAGACCGGGATACCTGTAGAGATCATGCTGGCTCAAGCGGCTCTGGAGACAGGCTGGCTCGGAAAGACGGTTCGGGACAAGCGGACCGGGCAGGACAGCCTGAACCTGTTCAACATCAAGGGCGAGGGCCCGGCCGGCTCCGTAACGGTTGACGTAGTTGAGTACATTAAGGGCAGAAAGACGTGGCAAGAGGCACAGTTCAGAGCATACAACGACTACGCTGAGTCGTTTTCTGACTATGCCTCTCTCATTGCACAGGCGCAGCGTTACGCATCCGCTATGGCCGTTCGGGACGACCCGGTAGCGTTCGCATGGCAGCTGCAGAGCTCGGGATATGCCACTGACCCTAAGTACGCTCATAAGCTAGTCTCCATAATGAAGCGGCACATGGGAGTAGCGTAGCCTTGAGATCTTGCACTCCTACAGCGGCGTGCCGGTCAGAGTCAAGTAGATCCTGAACTTGGACGCCGGCTCGGGAGCTGTGCCGCGGCGCAGCACCGGGCCGGCGAGGCCTATGGATATGAGACTTCTGTCTCCGAGCGACTGCACCAGCGACACGCCCATCTCAACGCCGGCGGACACGATGGCATTGTCCAGCGAAAGACTGTTGCTCGCGCTCGCCGTCGGTCAGGCGCGTCTCGGCGCCGCAGGTCAGGTCGCGCGTGTATATGTCCAGGCTCAGATATGGACCCGACCTCAGCTCAGGGGCCACATATACGACGGAGCTTCCATCGGGCGACCAATCGGGAAAAGACCCACGAGCGCCCGAAGTCAGGGCAAAAGCCTCCCGGTCTGCCCCGGATGCCGGATCGAACAGCCTGATTCCGCTGCGCTTGCCGGAGTGGGCGGCATATCCAAGCAGCTGGCCGGATCCGGCTGCGGCAGAGCGAACCCAAGCGGGCGACTCCACGTAGCTGCCCAGCGAGGTCAGCTGATCGGCTGGTGTAACGCCTCCGGCGCAAATGGACTCGATCTCTGCACCGAACTCCTCGTAGAGAGCGTCGATGAAGCCATCGTAGAGATCAGCCAACGACACGCCCACCGCGCTCCTTACGGCGCGTTCTATGCCGCCGCCTAGGAACGGGACACTCCCGGAATGACCGGCAGATATCGAAGCGAGAGCCTCGGGGCCATAGGCCTCCTCTATGTATCTCATCAGCAGGGAACTGTAGTTGTACACCAGCTCGGCGGCGGGCGGCCATGAGTCGCGCTTGTAGAACTGCTCGATCTGATCGAGCCGGGGCAGTCGGTCATCTGCTACCATCTGCCGTACCATCATCCTGGTGCGCGCGTCGTTGGATCTGGACTCGCCCAGGTGCTTGTACTTCTCGTAGACAGCCAGTCCTTCAATAAACGACATGGGCTTCACTGCACTTGGGAGTATGATCTTGCCGAACACTCGGCGCAGGAGCGATGGGACGCCGCGCACCTGGTTCATGTCGATTTCGTGCACAAGCTCATGGAAGATCAGCGCTTCGAGCCATGATTCGCACCGCGCGTTGCCCACGTCGGACCAACGCAAATTGGGCATGTAGAGAGTTACGCGGTCGAATAGCGGATCTGTCAGGCCATTGGTGACGTCGTGGCGATCATCCATTACTATGTCGATCCTCTCGGGCGCCTGGCCGAATTCGGCCTGGAGCGTGGCGTATGCCTTCTCGGCGTACAGCGCGACTTCGCGTGCCAGATCCCCGTAGCCGCTCTGGAAATGGATGAAAAAGTGCTCTGTCTCCAACGTCCACCATGTGGCGGCGCCTGCGGCGCGGACGATGCACGCCGGCGAAAATGCGAGCCCCACAAGGATGAGCATGCCGAGCGCGGCTACAGTCAACAGTCGCAGCTTCCTACTCATGAAACCAACCTCCTCGCGCAGCGGAAGCTAGAATCCACAGCGACCGGCGATTCGGTCGACTGTGTCGACTACATCCCATATGTCGAACGGTTTCATTATGAGGTAGTCATACGATCCGTCCGGTGGGAAGTCGTCGGTATTGGGAATAGCGCCTGTAACTAGTATAACAGGCAAGGCTGTAGTGCGGCGATCGGAACGCAGGGTCTCGATGAGACGTCTTCCGCTCATCCTTGGCATTTTAAGATCGGCGAGAATGATGTCGGGAAGGGGACCTGATTCGAGCAACTCCAGCGCCATCGCGCCGTCGACAGCTAGGGTCACATTATGCCCGGCCATCTCCAGTATCTCGCGGAGGATCATGGCTATGTCAGCCTCGTCCTCCGCCACGAGTATTTCGGCCAATTCCATTCCCCCTGTTCCGGCTGCATGTCATGAAGGCGGCTGGATGGAGTGGAAGCTCCACGTGGAAGCGCGTGCCGGTGTGTTCGCCACTCTCGGCCCAGATCACTCCTCCATGTTGCCTAATAATCATTGCGGACACGTATAGCCCCAGGCCAAGCCCACCGGGGTCGCGCCCCTCCAGGTTGCTGCCGCGCACGAACACGTCGAAGATCGCGGATAGATCGGCGTCCGGCACGCCTATCCCATGGTCACATACACTGAGCCGCGCAGTGGTCTCGTTGGAACTCACAGTGACGCGTACTGCCCTGTTGCCCATGGAGTACTTCAGTGCATTGGATACGAGACTGGCGATTACGGTCTCCAGTTGCTCTCGGTCTCCGATGACTACCAGGTCAGGCAGGCCATCGCTGAGGCCGCGCGTGATAATCCGGTTGTCGTCGTCCTGGGCCAAGAAGGGCTCAAGCACCTTGCGGGCCATCCCCCGAAGTTCCAGTGGCTCCTTGTCCATTACACGCCAGCGATTGGCCAGGATGAGAGCGTTGAAGATTTGCTCCAGCTTCTGAGCCAGGTCGTCTGTGCTGCGCACGATGACGTCTACCAGCGGTCTCAACTCGGCGGGTTGTCTGCTTTCCGCTATACGCATGCTCAGCAGCGATGCGGCTCCCTTCGCCGCAGACAGTGGATTGCGCAGTTCATGCGAGGCCACCTGGAGCGCCTGCAATCTTGACTGCTCCATCTCTGCCAGCGAGACTGCCATGTCATCAAAGGCCTGACCTGCCGCGCCCACATCGGTGGCGCCGCTCAGCCCGGATCTGGCAGAGAGGTCGCCCGCGCCCACGGCGACAGCAGCGCGTTCGAGGGCGCATGCCTCGGCTGAGATCCGGCGCATTAGCGCAAACGCCGCCAGCAGTCCGGCGAGCGCAGTGATGATTATCGACAATACGTGTTTCAGCCTGAGATCACGTGCCACGGCGCTGGCCGGATCGTTTCTTGTTGCGGCGATACTGGCCCATCCCACGGAGGGGATTGCGATGGCGGATATCTCGTAGGTTCCTGACGGTGCTTCGCCGTTCCAGCTGCCTCTGTGAGTGAAAACCAAGGCGTCGGCTTCATCGCGAGCCAGCGGCCATTTGGCGACCAGCGATTCAGGGGACGTGTGGATCAACTGACTCGATCCGCTGCGATCCCACAGCAGCATTCGTCCGTTTGGGTCTACAAACCCGAATACGTCCGGACCGGAACGATCATCCCATGCACCCACGGCTACTCTTGCCATCCAGCTCATGTCGACCTCCATGGCTAGCACGCGCGGCCAGGACCTTCCGCTCTCGACTCGGTTAGCCAGGATGACTCGGGAAACAGCATTAGCACTATCGTTTTCCTGTGCTGCGATGAAGCAGGTGGTGGACGCATTGCCTGAGAGCACCGGCTCAAGCAGCGACGTATCGAACAGAGGAGTGTAGCCCGGAGCCGTACCGGAAGTGCACAGCAGTTGCCCGTCGGCGTTGAACACCGAGCACCCGATGATCCACTGAGAACGCAGGCTGTCTATTATCCTGTCCGTCATGCGCATTTGTGAGCCGGACTCTGCCTGGGATGTGCTACAGGTATCAAGCAACAGCGTTTGCCGCTCCAGTAAGCTGTGAAGATGGGATGAGAGAGCAATCCCTATATGGCGGGCCGCTGCCGTGTTCCGCGTTGTTATATCCGAACGGAATCCGGCAACCTTACTTAGGACCAGCATGCCGGCTAGGGCCAGCACCGGAGTCAGTGCGAGCAGCGCGGCAGCGATCAGTCTTCGCTTGGGGCGCCCGGGAACAGGCCTGGTCGGCATGGGTAGCGACATTAGGGCATCCTCCATCGAATACTGCAATTCGAGCTCGAATAGGCACTGTTTTGATGAGAATACTACGACACTCCCGGACCGCTTACCTCTTGCATTATTGCGTCACTTTACGATATCCTTCGGGGTAAATCGCGGTTTGGGCGCCGCGCGCCATCGGATCTGGCGCTCAGCGCGAGGGACGAAGAGCATCAGGAAGGGATGTGCCCGGTTGAAGGAGAAAATGACATGGCGCCAAGTGCATAATGGCGTTAACGGGTAATGATGGGTGTTGGGAGGGTGGCTTGTGAGATACAGGCAGTTCGGGCGGTGTGAGTTCGACGTATCTGCCCTCGGGTTCGGATGCATGCGCCTTCCTTGCGTGGGCGGCGATCAGTCGGCAATAAGCGAGGATGAGGCGGTGCGGATGATAAGATGCGCCATCGATGAGGGCGTTAACTATGTTGATACCGCCTACGGATACCACAGGGGCAACAGCGAGAAGCTGGTGGGCAGAGCTCTTGCCGACGGATACCGTGACAGGGTCAAGCTCGCCACCAAGCTTCCAGTGTGGCTCTGCGAGTCGTTCGATGACTTCGACAGGCTCCTCAGCGAGCAGCTCGAACGCCTTGCCACGGACCATGTGGATTGCTATCTGCTCCACAGCCTTGACAAGAAGTCGTGGTCGAAGGCGCGTGACATGGGAGTGCTGGACTTCCTCGCTAAGCAGCTAGAGCTGGGGAGAATACGATACGCGGGATTCTCCTTTCATGATGCCTATGAGGTGTTTCGCATCATAGTGGACGCTTTCGACTGGGATTTCTGCCAGATCATGCTCAACTACGTAGATGTGGAATACCAGGCCGGATTGGCCGGGCTGAAGTATGCAGCATCCCGAGGGCTGGCAGTGGTTGTAATGGAACCTCTGCGGGGAGGCAAGCTTGCTGCAAACTTGCCGGATGAGGTGGTCGCGGCGCTTGGCGTGCGCGGGATTGGCGATGACGGTGGATGCGGTTGCGTCGGCGCGGGCAGCACGGGTAGTGAGGGCTGGAGCCCGGCGGAGTGGGCGTTGCGCTGGGTGTGGAACCTGCCCGAGGTTAGCGTGGCCCTTAGCGGGATGAGCAGCATGGAGCAGGTTGTAGATAACATACGGATAGCATCGGACGCCGCTCCCGGAGCGCTGACCGAGCGGCAGTTGGCGGTGCTTGCGCGGGCGCGGGAGGCCTACAGGGCGCGGATCAAGATCGCATGCACCGAGTGCGGGTATTGCCAACCGTGTCCGCAGGGGGTGCTGATTCCCGACGTGTTCGGCCTCTACAATGAGGCCGGGGTCTTCAATGCCTGGGAGGGCTCGAAGCGGATGTATGCAGGGATTGTCAAGGCCTCCAAGGATGCATCTGGGTGCGCGGAGTGTGGCCGGTGCGAGGCGGCCTGTCCGCAGCAACTGCGCGTAATCGAACTGCTGAAGGAAGCCCACGCTGCGCTGGCCGAGTGAGGCGGGCTGCCGGCCACCGGCGCAGGGCGCGCGTTCGCGAATCTGTATGGCTGCAACTGGGCACCCTCTGGGGATGGGGGGTGCACGGTGTGCGTGGTTACATCGGAGTTGACGTGGGATCCGTCAGCACCAATCTTGTGTTGCTGGACGAATCGGGATCTTTGGTGGACTCTTCATATTTGAGGACGCGCGGCAGTCCGATTGAAGCAGTCAAAGAGGGCATGCGCGCGCTGAGGGATGTGCACCAAGATTTCGAGGTCGCCGCTGCCGGCGCCACAGGCAGTGGAAGAAAGCTGGCCGGCGTCGTAGTAGGCGCCGATGTGGTGAAGAACGAGATCACAGCGCACGCAGTCGCGGCCATGGCGGTGGTTCCGGGCGTACGCACTGTCATAGAAATCGGAGGACAGGATTCCAAGATCATCGTGTTGCGCTCGGGCGTAGTAGTAGACTTCGGCATGAACGCAGTGTGTGCTGCAGGGACTGGGTCGTTTCTGGAACACCAGGCACAGCGGCTGGGAGTGCCAATCGAGGACTTCGGCCGAATCGCATGTGAGTCTTCCTCGCCTGTGCGGATTGCCGGGAAGTGCGCAGTATTCGCTGAGTCGGACATGATTCACAAGCAGCAGGTGGGGTACTCACTGCCGGATATCCTGCGTGGCCTATGCGAGGCATTGGTCCGCAACTACCTGAGTAACGTGGGCAAGGGAAAGGCGGTGGCTCCGCCCGCCGTATTCCAGGGAGGCGTCGCGGCCAACCTGGGGATGCGCAGGGCCTTCGAGGACGCCCTCGGTTTCGAGGTAATCGTCCCGCCGCATTTCGATGTGATGGGCGCCATAGGCGCGGCCATGTTGGCACAACGTTGGGCGGCGTCAAGAGGCCAAACCACCGCCTTCGCAGGCTGGGACGTGCCGGAGCAGGTGTACTCCACAGCGTCGTGGGAGTGCGACGGCTGTCCTAACACGTGTGAGGTTGTCGAGGTCGCGCGCGACTCCAGGGTGGTGGCGCGTTGGGGCGGCCGATGCGGCAGGTGGGAAAGGCTTGAACAAGACAAAGAGCATATAGAGAGGGTGGGCTCCGGATGAGAGTCGCGGTTGTTACCGACAGCATGGCTGATTTGCCCAGGGAGATGGCTGAGGAGCATGGAGTGTCTATAGTTCCGCTAACAGTCATCTTCGGCGAGGAGACTTTTCTGGACGGCATAGACATGAACTCACACGACTTTTTCGCCAGACTAAAGACGTCCAGTGTGATGCCGTCTACGTCTCAACCTTCGCCGGCGGACTTCATACAGGTCTACGATGACCTGCTCAAAACGCATGACCACATAGTGTCGGTGCACGCTTCGCACAAGCTGAGCGGCACGTACCAGAGCGCATGCATTGCTCGGGATACTCTGGAAAGCCACGCGATAGACGTAATCGACTCCAAACAGGTAACCATGTGTGAAGGATTTGCCGTGCTCGAGGCCGCTCGGGCGGCGCGGCGTGGGGCGAGTCGTGAGGAGGTTTGCGAGGCAGCGCTGCGAGTTGCAGGCTCTGTGCAGCTTCTGTTCACTGTAGACACTCTGGAGTTTTTGGAGCGCAACGGGAGGATCGGCAAGGCTGCATCGATGCTGGGCACGTTGCTGTCGATCAAGCCCATAATCCATCTTGAAGACGGCGAAGTTGCCCCGGCCGACAGGGTGCTGGGAGCGCGGCGTCTGCTGCCCAGAGTCATCGACCTCATGAATGAAGCGATTGGCTCGCACGCCATTCGCGCGGCGGTGCTGCACACGGACGCTCATGAGAAGGCCGAAGAGTGGAAGTGTGAGGTCGAGAAGAAGTTCAAGTGCAAGGAACTGATCGTCAACGAAGTGGGGCCCGTCGTTGGCACCCACGCGGGGCCGGGAGCAGTTGGGGTCGCGTGGCATCCATGCATGGACTAATGCGCGACTGGGCCCGGGGCCCCGACGTTCGGCCCCGGGCCCTGGGCCATGCGCTCTGCGACTTCGGCCTATCCCCGGGGGTAGCTGGCCTTTTGTTTGAAACATGGGGTTTAGCAGGGATGTACTCTGATTTTGACAACAGTTTTGCCGATATACGCAAAATCTGACACTATCGTTTTGGCCGACGGGCCAGAAACCGTAGATACGCCGGCAGTAATCGGCATGCGGGCCGAATTGGCGGCAGATACCAATGTAAATGTAAAGTTACGGCATGAAACCCAACGGGTTTTGAGCAGTCTCCCCTCACAGCGCCCTTGTCGATGCCGCGAAATGACAGGATATGACTGAAATAGCTGACAGCAAGTCATTTATTAGGGCATCTGGCCGGAAGCGCAAATCGATGTACTCAAAAACTGCCGGTATCTCAAAAAGTATCGTCAAAAATTGCGTTCTCCAGTTTGTGGACCAGCACGCACATCACTCCGCGGCACGAGGTCGGGTCACGCCATCGATGTACGACTTGTAGCCGGCGCCGAACTCCTCAAGCTTCGCAATGAGTGGGCTGTCGGGCCAACTGAGTCTGCGGGGAACGTGCGGTGGGATTTTGAGATTCATTCCGGCAGACGTTAGGTCGGCCGCCCGCACCTCCACGTACGTGTACTGGTGGCGGGCACAGAGCCAAGCTTTGAGGTTGTCCCGCCTCTGGAGTTGTTCGAACTGCTCCTGATCGGGAAAGAGATCAGTTGTGCCGTAGTGCTGTTCGCCCTGAAACTCGAAGGCTACCTTGAGTTCGGTGTACAACCGGTCGAACTCCATGCGCCTGCCGGTCTCCTGGTTCCTTAGCCAGTCGGGCCGGGCCCCGTCAATGTACTCCACAGACTCGATTTTGAAATCGAGGAAGCTGAGCATGATCCATTCTCCCACTTTGGCCACACTCCCTCGCTCAATTGCCACTCGCTCTGCGGCGGATGCTTCCACTGACTTTGGCAACATGGGGATTATCAGCCTACGCCGTCCATCGGGTAGCTTCATCCTTAGCGCCCAGCCCTTGTCCACCAGTTTCCGGCACGAACTCCGAACCGTGTTGGGAGACATCCTGAGCTCCTCTACTATCGCAGTGACCAGCATTGGACCTCGACTATGCAGCAACATGCGAATTCGAATTGCACTATCAGGGAGCTCATTGCATGATGCGAGAGCGTCCTGCATGACTATCTCGATGTGGCGCCCAAGAGACATGGACATCCCCTCCGTCTAGCTCCATCAATGGATACAGGATCCTTCAGCTATCATCATACCACAAAATGTAATGAAACCCAGATCACGGCGCAGCCTCTCTCCAGCCAGCCGGAAACGAGCGCCGCGGCCGGCAAGGAGCCATCTGTTGGGCTCCTCGGCTGCGGCGCCCACCGAGCAACGGATCGAAACGTCTTGCACAGCTAGATCCATACGCCGCCTCTGCCTGCAGCGCTGTTCTCCACTCTCCCGGCAGCAGGAGAGGCAGGGGAGGGAAACCAGAGATTGATCTAGAATACACGACAAACCGCATCAACCGCATCCTGGCTGTATGCGAACTGGAAAGGGCACAAACTAGGAGGGATTCCCGCATGGCGCCGCCGAGATACACAGCTCGCGACCTGGTGTTCATTGCTCTGATGGCGGCGGCGGGGATCGCGATAAAGCCGCTAATCGTGCCGGTGATACGAGTCGTGGCGGTTCCCCTGGGGTTGCCCGGCGGTTCGCTAGTCGGTGGCCTCTACATGATGTGGCTGATTCTTGGGCATGCATTCACCGGCAAGCCATGGGCGGCTACGCTTGTAGCGGTGGTGCAGGCGATTCTGGCATGGATGTCGGGAGTCCCGGGGCCTCAGGGACCGTGGATGCTTGTCATGTACCTTGCGCCTGGAATGGCGGCCGATTTGGTGCTGCGTCTGAATCCAGGCAGTGCGACTGCGACTGCCCTATCGCCCGGGGCAGCCATGCTTGCCGGGGCCGCGGCCAATGCCACTGGGATAGCCCTCATGTGCCTCATCGTCTATCGGATCCCGCTTCCGGTTCTGGCGCTGTCTATGGCGGTGGGGGCAGTATCGGGTTCGGCCGGCGGTGTTCTCGCGTGCGCCATATATCGCCGGGTGGCGCAGATTGCTGGCCAAGCGCATGGAGGTTGACTGCATGAGAGTGTTCGCGGTCTCGGGAGTGCATCACTCCGGCAAGACTACTACCATAGAGCATTTGATCAGGGAGCTTGTCAGGCGTGGGTACAGCGTTGGTACCGTGAAGAGCGTGCACCGGGAGGGATTCTCCATTGACCGAGCTGGAACCAATACCGACAGGCACCGCACTGCCGGCGCCATAGCTGTCGCAGCTGTGAGCGACGCGCAGACTGCCATCATGTGGTCGGGCCGACTTGACTACGACGAAGTCTTGCGTCTGTACGATACTGATTGGGTCATCATTGAGGGCGCCCACCGGGAGCCCTATCCGCGCATAGTAAGCGCCGGCACAGAACAGGATATCGAGCAGCGCTTCGATGGGAGTACGTTTCTCATATGCGGAGCGGTGGCAGGGGAGCTTGATTCATGGCGCGGAGTGCCTGTGATGGATGTTACCGTCCGGGCAAAGGAGGTAGTTGATCTGTTGGAGCGCAACGTCCCGGAGTCTGACCGCCCGGAGCAGTGCCCTCCGGAACCCGGCCCCGAAGAGCGGTTCGAGGCCGGAGTGTATGTTGACGGCGAGGAACTGCACCTGGCCCCATTTGTGCAGGATTTCGTGTCCCGGACGGTGCTTGGCATGCTTTCCTCTCTAAAGGGGTACAAGCCTGGAAGCGAGTTCAAGATCGAGATCAGGCGGTTCTGAGCACATGCTGCCGCAACAGCCTGGAGTGCCGCGAGAGCCTGGAGTGCCAGAAGATCCCCATACGCTCCCAGCCCTGCAGGCGTCCCAAGCGCCGGGGGCACGGAAAACCCTGCGGGCTCTTCTGGAACTGAGTCCGGCGCCGCCTGCAGAGGCAACGCAGCCCCTGCTGGCAGCGGCGATCAAGTCCGCCAAGGCAGTTCTGGCGCTGGCTGAGCGCAAGAGCGACACTATACTGCTGCGGGCGGGCGCAGGAGACCATGGCATGCTTTTGGTCCTCAAGGTATATGACGAGGCGCACCCCGGGCAGGGCGGAAGTGTGGGCCGCGCCGGCAGGGAGGCAGATGCGCTTTTGCGTCTGGCACAGGCCGGCGTCTGCGTTCCCGGGCTGATTGCGTCGGGAGAACGTGCGCTGCTGCGCCGTTATGTTGAGGGTCCGATTGTAAGGGACCTGCATTGGGATGTGGCGCTCGCCCGTCAGCTGGCGGAGTGGGTTTTCCGGTGCCATGCGGCGCTTGCGGTCGATATGGTCGATACCGCCGAGACGGCGGGCGCCGACGCGCACGGCCTCGGGCGCTCGTGGCTGGTAGGCGATATGAACCTCGGCAATTTCGTGCTCGATGTCGCGTCTGGAAGGCTCTGCGGAATTGACCTGGGCGATACCCGGGTGGGCGACCCCATGGACGATGTTGGTGAAGGATGCATGCGGATTATTGGTCGAAGGCCGGGATTCACAGCCGACAGGTGGGAGTGCGCTGTGGCCTTTGCTTCCTGCTACGGCCGGCTTGCCGGAAGTGTGGAGTACGTGCTCTCAGAGGTTCCCATGCGCGCGTCTGCGTCATTTCGACAGATGGCCGTGTGGCGAAGCGACCCGTTCATGGCCGAGGTAGCAGATGCCTTTCCGTTCCTCTGGGACGAAGCGCTACTTTCGTGGGCAAGGGCTAAACAACAGGAGCCGTCTGGCCGATAGATAATCCGGAGGGAACGGAGGGCGAGGTATGAAGGTGGAGTTTGTTAACCCCTTTGCGTCTGCAGTGCTGATGGTGTTCCAGAAGGAATTCGGGATGAATGTCATGCGCGACTCGCTCGCGCTTCAGCAGGGGCCGCTCACCGGCGCCGACGTAAACACGATTATCGGTGTCACCGGCCAGCTCGAAGGACAGGTCATATACACCTTCGACGAACGGGTAGCCCTGCGCATTGCTTCCGCGCTGATGGGTGAGCCATTGGAGGAGCTGGACGAACTGGCGAAGAGCGCCGTGGCCGAGCTGGGCAACATCATCACCGGGAATGCTGCGATCGGGCTGTCGGAGAATGGGTTCAACTGCATACTGACTCCGCCAACGCTGCTCACGGGCAAAGAACTCATAGTAACTACTTTTACGCCGGTTCTGAATATTCCTTTCTCCACCGACTTCGGAATGGTCACAGTCCATGTGGCGCTGAGGGAAAGATCCTAGGCCGCATCACTGAGAAAATCTTGCCCGGTTCGGGAAACAAATGCACCTATCGGCGAAAGACGCTCCAAGAACGGAGCGTCTTTCATTTGGTTCGGTTCTATGTCGAGCAGTGGAAAACAAGCCGTGCATGAACGTCCGGACCAGCTACAGCCGCAGTTGCAAGTTGGAAGCCAGCTGTGCGAGTGTCATGGCACGCATTTTGCTTCAACCAAATGGCGGGCGCATGTCACTCGTCACTTGCTGTTCGCTGTTTGCGCCGCACGCGGTTGCAGCCGCACGAACTCAGGTGGGAGAAGGGAGGGTAGGTATTGGTAAGAGGGATCTACATAGCTGCGTCGGGCATGATGGCGCAAGAGGCAAAGCAATCGGCGATCTCAAACAACCTCGCCAATGCATCGACTCCGGGGTTCAAGCGCGACATCGCAGTCGGGGAATCGTTTTCCGACATCGTCTCTGGGTTTGCCAGGTCGCCTATTGGCCGCATGGGCATGTCGACTGCGATTACGGCAGTCTACTCCGACCATTCGGCGGGATCGACGGCGAGCACAGAGAACCCGTTTGACCTGGCGATAGAGGGCGACGGGATGTTCGCTATCCAAACGGACACGGGCGTCAGGTACTCGCGAGCCGGCAATTTCAAGTTGGACGCAGAGTCGTATCTGGTCACGCGCGATGGTTACAGGGTGCTTGGCGTTGATGGACCAATCAGGGTGGATGGATCCCTAGTAGTGCAGGACGACGGTGGGGTCTACTCAGACGGGGAGTTCCGCGGGAGGTTGGCTATAGTAATTCCTGTAGTCAGCGAAGGGCTGGTCAAGGTGGGGGGAGGGCTCTACGCGGAGCGGGCCGGAGCCGCGGGTGCTCCGGGCGCGGCAGGCATGGTGCAGGCGCAGCCGGGCCAGGCCAGGGTAATCCAGGGCGCACTGGAGTCGTCCAACGTGAATGTGGTACGCGAGATGGTCGATATGATGACCGGCTACAGGACGTACGAAGCGACGCAGCGAGCGTTGCTCTCGCACGATGCTTTGCTGGACAAGGCTGTTAACGAGGTAGGCCGAGTAGGGTAGGAAGGGTAGATCAGGGCAACAAGGAGCGACACAATTTCAGATGCGGCCGGACCGCGCACGCGGGGGCCGCGGGCTGCCGATTGACTGACGCAGCCCACAGAATGAGGAGGTCTGTATCGCCATGATGAGGGCGTTATGGAGCGCGGCCACCGGAATGCTTGCGAAGCAGCTCGATATGGATGTTATCGCGAATAACCTGGCCAACGTGAACAGCGCGGGTTTCAAGAAGAGCAGAGTCGACTTCCAGGACCTCATGTATCAGACTATCAGAACCGCAGGCAGCACCGTGGCCCAGGGGTCCAGGGTGCCCACGGGCATCCAGGTGGGCTTGGGAACTAGGGCTGCCGCAATTCAGAAGGTTTTTTCCCAAGGAGACTTCATTCAAACAGAGAACCCCCTCGATCTCGTCATTGAAGGAGACGGTTTCTTCCAGGTGCTCTTGCCGGACGGCTCGACCGCATACACCCGCACGGGCGCATTCAAGGTCGACTCCGAGGGGCGAGTGGTGACCTCGGACGGATTCGTCATGGAGCCTGAACTGGTCGTGCCCGCCAACGCTGTCGACATATCCATCGGCACTGACGGCACGGTCACAATCCAGGTTGCAGGCGAGAATACCCCCACTGAGCTCGGGCAGATCCAACTGGCTCGCTTCCTCAACCCGGGCGGCTTGGTGTCGATCGGCCGCAACCTCTACAAACCGACCGCTGCCTCCGGCGACCCCGCGGTGGGCACTCCGGGGCTGGAGGGCATCGGCACCATCGCTCAGAAGTTCCTCGAGATGTCCAACGTGAAGGTAGTAGAAGAGATGGTTAACATGATCATCGCTCAGAGGGCGTACGAGGTGAACTCCAAGGCCATCCAGACATCTGATGAGATGCTCGCTGCCGCCAACAACTTGAGGAGATAATGCGGGCAGTGTTGCATGAGCCGAATGGTGTGATGTGAGATGACACGCGCTGTAGCCTTCCTGGCACTGTGTTGTGTGGGGCTGTGCTATATGGGATTGTGCTGGGCCGGACTATGCCGGGCAGAGGCTGAACCACCGGTCGACCTGACCATCGAGTTCGCAAGCCCGGCCTACGCCGCCGGCCCTCAGATACTCCTAGGCGACATAGCCCGCGTCCACGTGCTCGATGATGTTCTTCGGGTTCAGCTGGAGCAGATGGAAGTGGGTGTGGCGCCGATTCCGGGCGCCTCGCGCAAGGTCAACATGGGCCAGGTGCAAGTGAGGATGAGGCAGCAGCGAATCGATCCGGCGCCGTTCAGCTTTGAAGGTCCCACGGAGATATCAGTGACTGCGGTGGCTGAGCGAGTCGCTGCGCGCAGCGTTGAGCAGGCGGCAATCCAGGCGGTGTGCGCCGATGCCGGAGGTGCTTTGGATCCGCAGGGCGTGAAGGTGGTCCGATTCGACTACCCGCAGGGCCTGACGGTGCCCCTGGGTCCGGTTGTCCTGGAGGCGTCAGTGGTGCCGCCCGGCGCCGACGCGGCGTTGGTGAGGGCCAATGTCAATGTAGTGGTGGGCGGCGTATCAGCCCGCACGGTGCCGGTATGGATGGAGATTACCGCCCCGCCGATGATAGCGCGGGGAAGCGCCATACTGCTGGTGGCGGCGGGTCCCGGGGTGCGCGTGACTGTGCCGGCTGTAGCGCTGGAAGATGGTCGTCCGGGGCAGCGGATCCGCGTGAGGAACACGGTCTCCGGGGTTGAGGTAGCCGGCCGGGTCATGGACCCGGGCACGGTGCAGGTGACTTTGAGCGCCATGGGGGGAGTGCTATGAGGAGCAATGCGAGATGCGCAATCGCCGTCGCGCTGATTGCCACAGCCGCCGCAGCAATCGCGGCGGCCGCATGCCCGGCTGCAGTCACGGCGACATCGCTGTACGCAGCGAGCGCGGCACAGCCAGGCTTTTCAGCCATGTATTCTGATCACAAGGCCAGGCAGGTCGGAGACCTGCTTACGATAATGGTCACCGAAGTATCGTACGCGCAGAACAGGACGGACACTCAGACTCAAAAGGGCATAGGGGCCGATCTCAGTCCGAGCGGCGCTGTGTTTGACTTTCTTAAGGCTGTCAAGCTGGAAACTGGCGCGGGGCTCAACTTGGGCAACTCGGCCAAGGGCGGAACGTCGACATCGAGGTCGGGCAAGCTGATTGGCACCATTACCGCCCAGGTAGTCGAGGTGCTGCCCAACGGCGATCTGAGGATCCGCGGAGCGCGGGAGGTGTCGGTCAATCATGAGATGGAGCAGATGGTCATAACAGGCATCGTCAGGCAACGTGACATATCGCCCGGCAATACGATTCCGTCTACGATGGTTGCCGACGCGCAGATTGCCTTCTCGGGCGACATCTACACAGGCGAGAAGGGCGGCATCTTCAAGACGCTCTGGGACGGATTGGTTTACGTATGGAACTGGATCTTCTAGCGGTGGCGGGGGTGATAGCATGGCCGTCAGTCCGGACTGGATCAGACAAGCAAGGGAACCACTTGCGGCCCGGGCCGGGAAGCCTGGGGCGGAGGAGAGTTCGAACTGGGAGTTATTCTCGACCATGTCAGACCGCGAACAGCAGCGTGGGCCAAGGTGGTTGACCAGTCAGACGACTGCAAACGTCCTGGCGATCCTGCTGGCGCTGGTACTGATGATCTTGACTGCCTTGATAATGGTTTCCGGCGGAGCGCGCGCCGCGGAGGGCGAGCCCGGCGGCTCAGGCATTACTGTCCGCATCAAGGACATTACGCGTGTGTACGGTGTGCGCGGAAATCAGCTCATAGGATACGGGCTTGTTGTGGGGCTGAGAGGTACAGGCGATAGCCGAAGCGCCCCGTACACAGCGCGCAGTGTCGCAAACATGCTGGAGAAGTTCATGATCACGGTGGACCCGTCAGAGGTCAAGTCGAAGAATATCGCGGCTGTTATGGTTACGGCCGTTCTGCCGCCTTTCGCGAAACCGGGCGATGCCCTCGACATTGTTGCGTCTTCGATTGGCGACGCCAAAAGCCTGTTAGGCGGCACATTACTCCTCACGGAGCTGGCGGGATTGGACAGCAAGGTCTATGCAATGGCCCAAGGGCAGATCGTCGCAGGCGCGGATGCTATGCCGACGGTGGGCCGCATTCCGTCAGGCGCCACAGTCGAGGGCTACGTGCCCATGGAGATGGTTTCGCCGGAGGGATACATGGTTCTTTCGCTGATCAACCCGGACTATACCACTGCGACGCGGATCGCCGACGCGGTGTGCGCCCGGTTCGGAAGCAACAGTGCGGTCGCGATCGACGGCGGCTCAGTGCGGGTGACTGTGCCCGAGAACTTCCGCCAGACGCCAACGCCGTTCGCCGCGGAGCTGGGCGAACTCCAGGTCAAGCCGGATGCGCCGGCGCGGGTGGTCGTCAACTCCCGCACGGGAGTGGTCGTAATCGGCGCCAACGTGAAGATAAGCCCGGCGGCCGTGTCATACAACGGGTTCAACGTACTGGTGGGAGCGGCGGCGGATGCATCAGCCGGCAGCACAGTCGTGCTGGAAGCCGGATCCACCATTCAGACGCTGGTAGCGGCGCTCAATGCAGTGGGCGCGCGCCCGCGGGATGTCATGAGCATTATGGAAGCCCTGAAGGCCTGCGGCGCCCTTCAGGCGGAGCTTGAAGTCATGTGAGTGGGAGGCGGGTGAGATGGCCGAGATGACAGTGGATATTCGGGCAGTCCACAACATGGGCATGAGCTTAGCCGATGTTGGTCGGCAGGCCGGCGCGGGCGGCGCGGTAGGATCAGGCGGACCCGGCGGCGATTGCGATCCGGAGCTGATCCGGGCTTGCCGGGAATTCGAGGCGATATTCATAGAAACGATTCTCAAGTCGGCCAGAGCCGGACTGCCCAAGGATGGACTGCTTTCCTCTCATGAGCAGGAGATTGCCACCGGCATGCTCGATTCGGAGATGGCTCGCGCGATGGCGCAGGGACGCGGTATCGGGCTCGCCGAGTTCATTCGAAATGACATCATGAGAAGGGAGAAACGGGTGAAGACGAATGCCGCTGGATAACTGCGTAAGGTGCGGAAAGCTGTTCAACAGGCTGTCGAGGCCTATCTGCACCGATTGTGCCAGGGAAGAGGAGCGTCAGGCCAAGGTGGTCATGGATTTCCTCAAAGATAGCCCGAGCGCCACCATTGAGGAGATAGCCGGGGCCACGGGGGTGGACAGCCGGGTCATACTGCGACTCATCCGCGACGACCGGCTGCAGATAACGTCCGCCCACTACGTGTCTCACAGCTGCAGGGCGTGCGGTGCTTCGATAACCGCGGGTCAATACTGCTTTCACTGCCTGAGGAAGTTTGGCCGGGCTCTGACGGGGAAGGACATCGGGCGCAGTGGAACCCGGGGCGCGGGTGGAACGAGCGGCCCCGGCAGAGCGGAGGGAGCAGGCGACTTGCGCGGCGGGTTGGGCGATGCTGATCGGGCGAGGATCGCGAGGATGGCAACTCCCGAGCGCAGGCGCGGCGACAAGAAACCATAGGCGAGGCGTGTGCATTGGCGCTCCCGGGCAGAGGGTATAAAGAAACTGAAGGGCTATGCCGATAACAAGGTTAGAACTTCGGTGAGGTGATGGCCTTGAAGGTTACCGGGAGCCGGGGATTTGATCCCGTGAAGCTATACTCTCAGAACGCAGGCAAGGCGAACAGGGCTGACCGGCAGGGCGAGGCTAGGCCCGACGAGGTGTCAATATCCGACGAGGGCAAAGTGATGCACCACGCCATGCAGGCCCTGTCCTCCATTCCTGACGTGCGGGAGGAGAAGGTCCAGTCGATCCGCCAACGAATTCAGGCGGGCACTTACGAGGCTTCCGGCAGAAAGATAGTAAGAAAGCTTTTCAGCCGGGCCGTGCGGCGGGGTGACCTGGGTGGAACACACAACAGAACTGATGAAAACACTTGATGAGGAGCTGAGCCTGTGCTCTGAGCTCCTGTATGTGACGCGGGCGCAGAAGCCCGCTATTATCTCCGGCGATGTTCTCGGTCTTGCGGAACTGGTGTCGAGGGCAGAGAAGACGATCCGGAGGCTGCGAGACGTTGAAGTCTCCTGGGCGGAGCTTGCCTCAAGGTTCGCCCTGGAATCCGACGGCAAGCCCGCAGACGATCCGGAGGCGGCTGTAGCTGCCCTCGTTGCGTCCTTGGGGGACGCACACAAGACGGAGTTCCAGACGATCAAGTCTAGGATCGCGGGGTTGCTCGACGACATTGCATCGGCCAATGCTGTCAACGAGGGACTTCTTCGCGATGCTCTGAGCTACATCGACAACACTGTCAGGCTGATAGCAGGAGCCGAAGGCGATAACTCCATCTACAGCCGTCTTGGCATTCTCGACAAGAAGGCTTCATTGGCGGCTGTAGACGAGACGGCGTGACGGCTAAGGGGGTGGAGCGCGGATGCTGAGATCTTCCTTTACCGGCCTGGAGACTGCTCGCCGGGCGCTTTTCGCGCAGCGGATGGCCATTGATGTTACCGGGCACAACATCGCGAATAGTAATACGCCGGGCTATCGTAGGCAGCGTGCGGAGATGGCCGCGACGCCTCCCGCGCCCGGCCCGATGCAGCCGGGGACGGGAGTCAAGGTAGCCACTATCGAACGCATGCGCGACCACTTCGTGGACATGCAGATTCGCCATTCCCGCGCATCGCTTGGGCGCTTTGAGGCCAGGAACGATTGCCTAGAGCAGTTGCAGGAGATATTCAAGGAGCCCAGCGAAATCGGGCTTTCCGCCATGATGGACCGTTTCTGGATCGCATGGCAGGAACTGTCGGGAGGCGCAACCGATCCAGGCCGGCGAACGGCGGTGATTCAAGAGGCTACTACTCTTGCATCCGCCTTCGGCCTGATATCAAGGCAGCTCAAGGAGGCGTCCGACGACATACAGGTGAATATCGACTCGCTCGTTCACAGTGTGAACGCCACAGCCGAGAGCATCGCCCGACTCAACCGCGAGATTGTGCGCGGCGGTGTGGTGGGCGAGAATGTGAGCGACCTGATGGACCAGCGCGATCTGCTCCTGGATCAGCTGGCGCGGGATGTCAACGTCACTGTGGTCGAAACTCCGGAGGGCCAGGTCAACGTGTCGGTGGGGAGCAGATTGCTCGTATCCGGCGTGACGGCTTTCCAGATGGACGTGAGTGGAGCGTTTGCCGGCGGGCGCATCCAGGGTCTGCTGGAAGCGAAGAATGAGATAGTTCCATCTTATCAAGAGAAACTGGATCAGCTTGCGCAAGCTTTGATGGAGAAGGTCAACGAGCAGCACAGCGCGGGCGTCGACATGTACGGCAGTGCCGGCCTCGACTTCTTCACCGGAACCGGCGCGGCTGACCTTGCGGTTGGCTATGCCCTGAAAAGCGATTCGAACAGGATAGCCGCCAGTCAGAGCGCCACAGGGCCGGGCGATGGGAGCAATGCGTTGGCCATAGCTCAGCTCAAGGATGCGCTGACGATGGGGTCGCCCCCGACGGCATCATTCCGCGACTTCTACGGGAGCGTCATCACCGAGTTGGGGCTCGAGACTCAGGAATCATCCAGGGCTGCCGATGTATACAACGGCGTTCTGGAGCAGCAACAGATGAGGCGAGATGCAGTGTCGGGCGTGTCCATCGATGAAGAGCTGATGCAGCTGATCAGGTACCAGGCAGCGTATGATGCCGCGTCCAGGCTGGTAAGCGTGGTGGACGAGATGCTTGACACGCTCATCAATCGCACCGGGATCGTCGGCAGGTAGCCAAGTCGTCGCCGGGCAGACCGGGTAGGCCGGCCAGAGCCAACGTGGGCGCACAGTGCGCGAGTGCGCGGCGCATTGGGAGTGTTGTGGAATGCGCGTGACCAACAGCACCATGATCAACAAGGCAATACGCAACGTGGACGGGGCTTTCCGCCGCTACATCGAGTGCCAGGAGAAGGTAGCCTCAGGGCGAAGCATCAACCATCTTTCGGACGATCCTCACGGAGCGGCGAGGGCCGTGCGATTGCGGTCGGTTCTCCGTGGCGTGGAGCAGTACAAGCGGAACGCGGAGAATGCGGATACATCGGTACGCACGTACGACGACAACCTCAACAAGGTGGGCAGCATTCTCAACCGCGTACGGGAACTGGTGGTGCGCGGCGCGACCGATAGCGCTACTCCAACAGAGCGTGAGGCCATGGCGGTGGAGGTGCGCGAATTATTCGACGAGCTCGTCCATGCGGGGAACGCGTCGCATCTTGGGACCTATATGTATTCAGGGTACAGGACCGGACAGAGCCCGTTCGAAGTCATTGCTGACCCGAGCGATGTCGATTGGCCCGTCAGCTATGCCGGAGACTCCGGCGTCAACCGAGTGGAGGTTGGGCCGGGCCTCACCTTGGAGACAAACATCACAGGCGAGCAGGTGTTCATGGGATTCGGCGGCGGCGTGAACATATTCAGGACTGTGCGTCAGATTGAACAGCACCTCATGCAGAGCGATGTGCTAACACTGTCGGGCTCGGATCTATCTGGCTTGGATAAGGCGATAGACCAAGTACTGAAGTTCCGGGCGGAGCTGGGCGGCAGGGGCAGTCGCCTGGAACTCGTCATCAATCGCCTGGAGAGCGACAGCATCTCAGTCACTGAACTCCTTAGCAAGACCGAGGATGTCGATCTGGCAGAGGCCATTATGCGCCTCGCTGAGCAGGGGGTAGTGTACCAGGCGGCACTGGCGGCAGCGGCCGGATCTGTGCAGGCCGGGCTGCTTCAATATCTGAAATAGATCGAGGCTTGGGGGAGATGCGAGTGGAACAGGCAATCGCCGGCGCCGAGATGCAGTTGGTCGTGTTCGAGCTGGGCGACGAATCCTTCGGAGTCGACATATCCCGGGTACAGGACATCAACAGAATGCAGGAGATAACTGAGATACCCCATGCGCCTGAGTCAGTAGTGGGCGTGATCAACCTGCGGGGACGAGTGATACCCGTAATCGACCTGAGAAAGAGGTTCGGTCTTCCAGACGCAGCGCACACCAAGGATACCAGAATCGTCGTGGTGCACCTGGAGGGCAACCTCATTGGCGTGATTGTTGACGCAGTCTTGCAGGTGTTGCGCATATCGGCCGACATAGTCGAACCGCCGTCTCCGGTGCTTGCCGGTGTGGACTCCAGGTATCTTCGGGGCATCGCCAAGCTCGACGGCAAGCTCGTGATACTGCTTGACCTGGACTTTGTTTTGTCCCGCCGTGAGCAGGAAGCGATCAGCGAGGTATTGGCTGAACAGGTTTAGGGGGAAGTTCGATGCTTCAGTTTCCCGGCATGACAGAGGAAGACATAAAGGTATTCCTGGCTGAGGCCGATGAGCAACTGCAGTACCTTGAAGACGGGCTGCTCGACCTGGAGCAAAACAGCGATGATCCTGAGGTAATCGCCCAGATTTTCCGCGCTGCGCATACACTCAAAGGATCGTCCGCCACGCTTGGACATGACAAGATGGCTAGGCTGACGCACTCAATGGAGAGCGCCCTCGACTTGGTTCGCAAGTCGCAGGCAAACGTCACTCCTGCCCTCATGGATCTGCTGTTGGAGTGCCTCGACATGCTGAGGATACTCAATCGCGAAATAGCAACCGCACAAGACAGCGGGGCTGACGTTACCGAGCTTGATGAGCGGTTGCTCGACGTGATCGAGAGTGTCGAACGGCAGGCGAGCGCAGGCGGAGTTGCAGGCGGAGGGGGTGTGCCGCCGATGGGCGGCGCGCCCGATGAAGCTATGTGGGCAGGGCAGTTCACAGGGCCCGCCGATGTGCGGGTCTGGGTGAGATTCGTGAGGACATGCCCCATGCCGTCGGTCAGAGCGTATCAGGTCATCGACAGGCTGTCGGCACTGGGAACGTTGGCTTACTCGGAGCCCAGCGTGGATCAGATAGAAGCTGGAGACGACGTGTTCGACTTAGTCGCTGTGGTGGAATACGACGGAGACGCACTGGAACCCCTTATTGAGATGGTCCGAAACGTAACCGATGTGGAAGACGTGCGTGTGCTGCAGGTTAGTCAGATTGGGTCGGCCCGAGCGGCAATGCAAGCTACGGCCGCTCGGGAGGCGGCGGCGCCGGCAGAGCTCGCGGCTCCGCTCGGGGTTGCGGCCGGGGGAGCAACGGTGAGCGCTGCGAGAGGCGCGGCGCGAACGGCGGCCGGGCCCCCGGTGACCGCGGCCAGCACGACTACGGTGAGGGTGGACGTGGCCAGGCTTGACGTTCTTTCGAATCTCGTGGCAGAGCTGGTTATCGACAGAACTCACCTGGCTCAGCTCGAAAGCAAGCTGGCAGAGAAGCATGGCGGCGATGAACTGGTATCCGAGCTCAACAGGACATCTACCCATATCGGCCGCCTTACTACCGAGCTTCAGGAGGCCATCAACAAAGCGCGGATGCTGCCTATCGACAACGTGTTCAAACGGTTTCCGCGCATGGTGCGCGATCTGGCTCAGAAGCAGGGCAAAGAGGTGGAGCTAATCATCCGGGGCGAGGACACCGAGCTCGACAGGTCAGTGTCGGAGGAGATAGGCGACCCCCTCATTCACCTGCTTCGTAACGCCGTCGGTCACGGGATCGAGGCTCCGGAGGAGCGCATTAGGGCGGGTAAGCCGGCAAGAGGGGTCGTCCGCCTGTCGGCCTTTCGCCAGGAGAACTACATTGTCGTACAGGTGGCCGACGACGGTCGCGGCATCGATCCCGACCTGATCCGGGCATCTGCGATCCGCAAGGGCATTGTCACCGAAGATGCGGCTGCAAGGATGTCCGACAAGGACGCTATCAGCCTCGTCTTCTCGTCGGGGTTGTCTACTGCGGCCCAGGCCGATCAGGTGTCAGGCCGCGGCGTGGGGATGGACATCGTCCGTAGAAATCTGGAGAAGCTCAACGGTAGCATATCTGTTGACACAGCCATCGGGCGCGGCGCCACGTTCACGGTGAAACTTCCGCTGACGCTGGCGATAATCCGGGCCCTTCTAGTCTCGCTGGGCCAGCGCATTTATGCGATTCCACTCAACTCGGTCGAGGAGATCACCCGCGTGGAAACATCTGATATCAATACCGTGGGAGGTCGCGAAGCTATCAGGCCCAGGGGCGAGGTTGTGCCCCTGCTGTGGCTGGGCGATGTGTTCGGCGTGCGCGGCCATGATCGCTCTGCGCGCCTTTCTGAGCCCGGCCAGAAGGTATTTGCGGTGATTGCCTCGTCTCATGAGGGCAAGGTCGGATTGGCCGTTGACAGGCTTGTCGGAGAGATGGAAATAGTCATCAAGAGTCTGGGCACATTTGTGGGCAACATACCGGGCGTGTCGGGAGTAACCATACTGGGAGACGGAAGGGTGGCCCTGATCGTGGACGTGCCCAGCCTGGTCAGGAGCGTAGTGGATGAGCGAAACGCTGTCAGCCAGTGCTAACGTGATACCGGTCGGAATAGGAGAGTTGCACGCGACGGACCAGCACGACATTGAACTGGTTGCATACGGTCTCGGTTCATGCGTCGGGGTCGTTGTTTACGATGAGGCGACCAGGGCAGGCGGGATGGTCCATGTGTTGTTGCCGGAAAGATCATGGGGATGCGAACCTCCTAAATCGCCGGACGGGCCTGCGCGATATGCCGACACGGGCATACGAAAGCTCTTGGACAGGGTGGCTGGTCTGGGGGCGTCAAGGCGCCGGCTAGTCGCCAAAATAGCCGGGGGCGCAAGGATGTTTCAGATCCCTGCCGGCATGGACGCGCTCGACATCGGCGTGCGTAACGCCGAGGCGGTCCGGGCTGCGTTGGCCGAGACAGGCGTGCCCATAGTCGCCCAGGACGTTGGCGGCACAGTTGGGCGCACGATGCGATACCTTGTCGGCCCAGGCAAGGTTTACGTGCGGGGGCCGGGCTTGGCGGAGAAGGAGCTGTAGCTCACTGGAGGTGTTTGGCAGGTGCCGACTGTCCTTGTGGTGGACGATGCGGCCTTCATGCGCATGAGGGCTGGGAAGCTGCTCGCGCAACATGGATACCAGGTCCTCGAGGCGGAAAACGGGCTCGACGCGCTGAACATGTACATGCAGCACAAGCCGGATCTGGTGCTCATGGACATAACCATGCCTGTGATGGATGGAATCACGGCGCTGAAGGAAATCCGTCAGGCGGATCCGCAGGCCAAGGTGGTAATGCTGTCGGCCATGGGCCAACAGGCCATGGTCATCGAGTCCATTAAGGCGGGGGCCAGAGACTTTGTCGTCAAGCCCTACGATCCCGGCAACGTGATGGCTTCCGTGAGGAAGTTGATTGGCTGATGACGCAGATTTCCGTACTGGTCGCCGACGACTCCGCATTCATGCGCAAAGTCGTATCCGACCTGATTGCGGCCGACCCGGAGATTATCGTGGTTGGCACGGCTCGCAACGGCTCAGACTGCATCCAGAAGGCTCGGAGCATGCGGCCTGACGTTATCACCCTGGACGTGGAGATGCCGGTGATGGACGGGCTCGCGGCTCTTCCAATACTCGCTACAGAACTGGGTATACCCGTGGTGATGCTGTCCAGCCTGACGCAGGCCGGGGCGGATGTGACCATCCGTGCGCTCAGCCTCGGAGCAGTAGACTTCGTCCCCAAACCGTCTGGCGCAATATCCCTGGATATCTCAGCGGTGCGCGATGAACTCGTCGGCAAAATCAAGGCCGCTGCTGCGGTATCGGCAGGCCGTGTGCGCGCCCTGGCAAAAGACGTGAGGACGCCGGCGCCGATGCCGGCGGTATCGCGGGCTGCTCCGGGCATGGCAGGCGCTCGCAAGGTCGTCGTGATAGGCACGTCCACAGGCGGGCCAAGGGCTTTGACGCAGGTCGTTCCATGGTTGCCGCCTAACCTGCCCGCTGGGGTGCTGATTGTCCAGCACATGCCGGCCGGGTTCACCAGATCGCTGGCTGAACGTTTGAACGGCATATCCAGGATCAGGGTGGCCGAGGCTGAGGGCGGTGAGGCTATTCGGGAGGGCGAGGCTCTGATTGCAGCCGGCGGGCGGCACATGCTTGTAATGCCCGACGGCGCGCTGGCTCTAGACGACAGCCCCCCCATGCATGGCGTCAGACCTGCGGTGGATGTAACGATGAACTCCGCTGTTGACTTGTTCGGACGCAGGATGGTCGGCGTCATTATGACCGGAATGGGCTCTGACGGGGCGGACGCCATGGCGCGAGTCAAGCGTGCTGGGGGCAAGACCATAGCGGAGCATGAATCGACCTGTGTCGTATATGGGATGCCCAGGTCGGTGGTGGAGAGAGGCGCTGCCGACAAAGTGGTTCCTCTCCCGAGGATCGCCGACGAAATCGTGAATGCTGTCTTGTCAGTATAGGCGGCCCAAGCTGGACGAGAGTGTGGACGTAGCACAAGATGCATGAATTGGACCGTGAGGTATTGCTTATGGACTATGCCAACGCCGCAGACTACGAGGTTTTTCGACGGAAGGTGACTGCGCTTACCGGAATAGACCTCGGTCTTTACAAGTCGCAGCAGATGCAGAGACGCATCCGAAGCCTGCTAGATAGGGTCGGCGCTCCTACCTTCACGAACTACGGCAGTCTCCTTGAGCGTGACCCTGAAGAGCTGAGAAGGTTCTGCGACTACATAATGATAAATGTATCTGAATTCTTCCGAAATCCTGATAAGTTTGACGAACTGGAGAGAGAGATACTGCCTTCACTGCTTCGGAGGAGTCCCAACCTGAGCATATGGAGCGCGGGCGCCTCCAACGGAGCGGAGATATACTCTGTGGCCATGATCTTGGACGACATAGCGCCCAGAGGCTACCACAAACTCCTGGCCACTGATATCGATTCCGGGGCCATTGCCCAGGCTCTGGCAGGAGTGTACGGGCCTCAGGACGTGAAGAACGTGTCCAGGGCGAGGATGGCGAAGCACTTCACTTCCGAAGGAAGCGTCTACACAATCTCGTCAAGGATCAGGTCCAAGGTACAGTTCAAGATGCATAACCTTCTCGCCGACGGGTTTGAGCGAGGCTTTGACCTGATCCTCTGTCGCAATGTTGTGATTTACTTTACCGACGAGGCTAAGCAGGCGCTGTACGGCAAGTTCAGGCAGAGCCTGAAAGACGACGGCATCCTCTTCATCGGTGGCACCGAGACTATCCTCAATGCCCGGAATATCGGGTTTGAGCCCACGTCATCATTCTTCTACAGGCGGATGCCTCTCGGGAAGGAAGCTGCTGCTAGATGATTAGGGTCGTATCGGCACAGATAAAGCCGGGGATGAAGCTTGCCGAGCATATACTAAATCGATCCGGAGTAGTGCAACTGCATGCAGGCACGGTGCTAAGCGAGAGTGCCGCAAGCAAACTGCGCGACGCCGGATTCGGCTCTGTAGCTGTGGAATACCCGCGCACTGACGACGTGGTCGTGACACACTCGGCGCCGCGGGAGCTGATGGACCACGGACGTGAACTACTGCGCACGTTTCATGATCATGTAAGGGATGCGGGCGTGCCTGAGAACGTGCGAGTGCCCCTTGATGGCCTGCTGGAGCTGGTGCGGGCTATGGAAGAGGGCCTGGAGTCTGCGAATCAGAATACAATTGAGGTGTGCCCTCTGACAGAGGGGGATGAATTCGATTACGTAGTTCCGCTGAATGTGGCTGCGGTTTCGATGTTCGTGGCTGCGAAGGCGGGGCTAGCCCGGCGGTCGCACGATGTGGGGTTGGGGGCGTTGCTCTGCAACGTCGGGAATTGCCTCACCGACGACCCGATGAAGCATCCGGAGATGTCGCTCAGGGTGCTCCGGCAGGACCAGCGGTTTTCAGCCTACAGCAAGGCAATCGTGTTCCAGCATGAAGAGAGGCATGACGGCAGCGGCTATCCCAGAGGGCTTGCAGGAGATGACATAGAACCACTGGCGAGAATGGTGGCAGTTGCCGATATGTACTGCAGCCTGATAGCTGAAGGCAACCAGATGGGGCAGAGGCTTTCGACTCAGGAAGCCTTCGACTACGTGACCAGCGCGGCGGGGTTTGAGTTCGATCGCACCACAGTCCTGGGCGTCATGCAGTACATAGCTCCCTACCCCGTGGGCACGATGGTACAGCTCAATACAGGTGAGAAAGGCATTGTGACCCGGGTTTACAAGGGCTTGACGACCAGACCCACAGTGAGGGTGCTGTATGACCCGAGCGGCGCCGAGATCGTGCAAACGCGCGAAATCGCGCTGGCTGCCCCGGAAAACCAGACGGTGCTGGTTGCGCAAGCTTGTGAGGGCTGATAGTGGCGGGAGGGGTCGATATGCAGGTTGATACTGTTAGGTTCGGCACACTAAGTGTGGACGACGACAAGATAATCCTGTTTCCCAAAGGACTTCCCGGTTTTGAAGACGACCGAAGGTTCTTTCTGGTGGATCACTCCGGAAGCTCCAGAATCAAGTGGCTGCACAGCGCGGACAACCCTGGGCTTGCCCTGGTGGTAGCCGACCCGTTCGACCTGTTCGAGGAGTACCGGCCCGACGTGCCGGACGAAATCACGCGGGAACTTGGGATCACTAGTCCCGATGGCGCGCTGGTGCTCACAGTGTTGACTGTGAGAGCAGGGCAGCATGGGGGCGAACCGCCTGCGATCAGCGCCAACTTGCTGGCGCCGATTGTGATCTCCCGGGAACGCAGAATAGGAGCCCAGGCGCTGCTGAAGTCGGGAGAGTACGGCGTACGGCACCAAGTGCCTATGCGGCTGGGCGAGCGTGCTAAACACACACCCAGCTGTGGCGCGGGCAACGCTGGCACCGCCCGCGGCGTCGGCGGCGAAGGGATAGGGGCGGCTACGGCGTGAACCGCTCACCAGTGGCGTTCGCCGTCTATAACTGCTTCAGAAAGGGTTGCGTTTCCCTGAAGCGAGGATTGTCCGCCGAACCGACGAACTCGAACGCTGCCGCCTGAGCGGTAGTCACGACAATGCCCGCCTGGCACATCCGGCGCATCGCGAAATCCCAGTCAGCAGGTTTCACCGACGAGCACAGGTCCGCCGGCACGAACACATCGTAGCCAAGCGCCAAGGCGTCGAGGGCGCTCTGCAGCACACACACATGGGCCTCAACACCAAACAACACGAGTTGCTTGCCGCGGCCCGTGGCGGCGGCCTTTACGGCCCTTTCAGCTTCGGGCGTGCGGAAGAGGCTGAAAGTCATCTTGGCGATGGGCTCTGCATCGCCCATTGCTTCCGCGAGCTCGGGCACGGTGTGCCCGAGGCGCGACGGGTTCTGCTCCACTCTGACCACGGGCACCTCCAGAAGACGTGCCACCCGCACGAAACTCGCAGCGCGGGGCGCCAGGGTATCCGAGTCGGCCACAATCGAGAGTATCTTCTGCTGACAGTCGACCGACACCACAGTCGATGCCTCAGGATGCAGTGTGAGCATGCTGCTCGCCATCACCATTCGCCCCCCTGTGTTTGTCTTTCTTGCCCGGCTTCCGTGCAGATGCCGGTGTCACACGCCGGTGTGCATGTCCCCAAACCTTATTATACACGTTCGGGCGCTTATGCCATCCTGGATGCACGGGCGGCAAGATGCAGAGGTTTCGCGCCGAATGCGGAGAATACGCAGTACTGATGCGACGCACACACCGCGGGCAGAGGAGGAGCACATGGAGGCACGACTCATGGCGCTGCTGCAAGTGGGCGAATCGCTATCTGTCGAGTTCAGAGGCGAGTCCATGAAGGCGTTGTCCGATGCGGAACTCGTTGAGTCCGTCGTCTGCCTCGCCAACCGCGATCGTGAGGATGATGGTTGGCTCCTGGTCGGAGTGGAGGATGACGGCACCGTCACGGGAGCCAAGCCTCGACACGGCAGTGTCACTGACCCAGACAGGGTCGTAGCCCTCATTGCGAATCGGACTCGGCCTTCGCTTTACGTGCGTCGTGTGATTCTCGGCACTGGCGAGCCTGGCTGCCTGCCGATGACCCCGTCCGACATCCTCTCGCGTCAGTCCATTGCGATTCAGGAGGACGTGAGCGCTCGGATTGTCGAAGGGACTTCTTGGGATGATGTGGATCCACTGGAGATTCTGCGCCTGCGGGATACGATTGAGCGATACAGGGGAGATGCGGTGCTGCTGGCAGGCAAGGAGCAGTCCATCCGACGGCGCCTTCCCACGCATGAAGCCGCTTTTCAGGTTCTATCGGATGTGGACGTAGCGGTGAACCAGTTCTACCGGTCTCCTATTGTCAGGACGCTCGAGGAGATGTTGCTATTCCTCCGGGCGCGCAACAGCGAGACGGAGGTTATGGCAGGTATGTTCCGGATCGGGATTCCGGATTACTCCGAGCGTGTATTCAGGGAAGGAGTCGTCAACGCGCTCGTTCACCGCGACTACACTAGGCAGGGAGCGGTTCATGTTCAGTGGCGTGAGGACCGGATCGAGATCTCTAGCCCGGGCGGCTTCCCCGAGGGCGTTCACCTGAACAACTTGCTTGTGACCCCGCCGCGACCGCGAAATCCGCGACTCGCAGACTCGTTCAAGCGCCTGGGATTGGTTGAGCGAACAGGCAGGGGTATCAATACCATCTTCAGCGAACAGTTGAGAAACGGCCGACCTGTCCCCGATTACGGGAGAAGCACGTCCGCTTGGGTAACGCTGGTAATCCCGGGAGGCAGAGCAAACCTGGAGTTTATCCGCCTCGTGCTGGAGCAGGACGAAAGCGGAAGGTCGCTGAGCCTGGATGAACTGCTCATTCTGAATTCCTTGTTCACCGACCGGCGCATTGATACGGCTACTGCCGCAAAGGTGATCCAAAAGCCCGAAGCAGAAACACGCGGCGCGCTTGAACGGTTGGGTGAGCGCGGCCTGATCGAGCCAAGAGGCGAACGAAGAGGACGGGTCTATCACCTATCTGCCGCCGTGTATCGTATGCTTGGCCAGAAGGCTGCATATGTGAGAGTGAGGGGTTTTGAGCCTGAGCAGCA
>JAGVTS010000084.1 GCA_019136685.1 Bacillota bacterium
AAACGAACAGTACAGCAGCGAAGGTGTTCAGTATCATATCCGCTGCAAAACCGGAGACGTAGGGAAATACGTCCTGCTTCCTGGCGATCCTGGCCGTATCGACCTAATTGCAGAATTGCTTGACGAGGTTAAGGAGGTCGCTTACAACCGAGAACATAGGAC
Source organism: Bacillota bacterium (assembly GCA_019136685.1). Lineage (GTDB taxonomy): Bacteria > Bacillota > DTU025 > DTU025 > DTU025 > UBA5389. The sequence goes on from JAGVTS010000084.1 coordinate 163, forward strand.
GATTACCGGATTCTACAAGGGGATAAAAGTCAGCGCTACTTCTACAGGAATGGGATGTCCTTCAGCGGCTATCGCCGTGGAAGAACTAGGACGCATTGGAGCAACGCACTTCATTCGAGTGGGATCAACGGCAGCAATGCAAGACTACATCAAGCGAGGCGAGCTCATCATAGCATCGGGAGCGCATCCTCTAGATGGTGCCACCAGACACTATGTCGATGGCGACCCATTCTCGTGCGTTGCATCATACGAAGTAGTCTCCGCGCTAGTGGAAGCTTCCAGGTCTTTAGGCGCCAAGTATCACGTTGGCCCAGTGTTGGTGCACGACGCCTTCTACAATGAGAAGGAAACTTTCCTGAATACCTGGAGAGATAGGAATGTACTCACCGTGGAAATGGAATCGTCGGTCATATATGCCATAGCTATGCTTCGAGGATATAGCGCAGGAACAGTATTGCTAGCAGGGGACAATCTGTTCTCATCCGATAGAACCCGTCTGAGCAAAGAAGAGGAAAAACAGGCACGCCTGATGCAGCACCTTACGGCATTAGAAGCCATCCGAATCATGGATGCTGAGTGTGGGGCGAACGCATGAAGGTATACATCGCCGCCGATATGGAGGGCATAACCGGAGTAGTTAGTCCAGAGGACGTTACCTCAGGTAGTGCTAGCTATGAACGTGCCCGCCGGCAAATGATGTCTGATGTGAATACCGCTATATCGGCCGCATTCGATTCGGGCGCCCTTGAAGTTCTGGTTAACGACCGGCACGGAAGCTTCCGCAATCTCGTTATACAGGACCTTGAGCCACGAGCCAGACTTATTAGCGGATTCAATGGAACTCAAATCTCATGCGAAGGTATCGACTCTTCATTCGATGCCGCTTGCTTCATTGGTTTCCACGCTATGCATGGAACTGTTGGCGGAGTACTAAACCATACGATCTCTAGCGCAGTGGTGCAACAAGTGCGCTTGAACGGCTCACCAATCGGCGAAATTGGTCTTGACGCATTATCGGCTGCGGCCCACACTGTTCCGGTGGTAGCAATATCAGGCGATGATAAGACTGCGCAGGAAGCGCAAGATCTAATTCCAACCATAGAAACAGCGATAGTCAAATATGGCATTGATCGAACCACGGCAGATTGCCTGCCACCCGCCGCAACCAGTGAGCTAATACGCAAAGCAGTGTCAGATGGTTTGCGCAATGTAGACAAGGCATTCTTGCCGAAGTGCAAAGAGCCATGTACGTTCGCAGTAGACTTTCGCTACACAAGCTGTGCGCTTTTTCCCACACTTGTTCCGTATTTTCGCCGAACAGGACCATTCACCGTGGAATTCGGCCCAGTCTCGTTCATTGAAGGAACTAGGGCGCTAGAAGCGTGTATAACTCTGGCCCATTCAGCAGTACAGCATGGGTAATTCCAAGAACGCAGGTGTCCACAACCAATCGAGTAGGGGGACGGTTCGTCCGTCCTCCCTCTCACGCCACCATACATGCCGTTCGGCATACGGCGGTTCACTGAGCTTAACGGCGTAAGTGATAGAACTGCACGAAGTCATCGAGTCCCTGGCTAGTCCAGTACTCACCTGTAAGTATGCTGCTTAGCGTAGTTCCAGCCACGGCCCAAGGCCCTCGCCTGTCATTCGCCCGCCGGAACACCTTCCAGTCTTCGAAGCCGAGTGCGCGAATCTCCTGTATACGAGTTCGCACGCGCTTCCACCGCTTCCAGACGCATGCTCGGAGTCTTATCCACCCTGCTTTTGGACTCGTTGAGCTTCAACTTCAGCGTACCCTGCAAGAACCTCTGAACGCTTGCCATCACCCGCATCCCGGCTTGTCTGCTGCGAACGTAGATGTTGCAGTCGTCCGCGTACCGGAGGAGTCTGTGCCCACGCCTGGTCAGCCCCCTGTCGAGGTCGTCGAGGAGTATGTTCGCCAGCAACGGGCTAAGCGAACCCCCTTGCGGAGTGCCTTCCTCCTTTGCCAGCGTTATCCCATCGACCATGACGCTGGCCTCAAGGAATCGCCTTATCAGCCTGAGCAACCTTTTGTCCGCTACCCTGCGCGCAACTCTTGCCATGAGGATGTCATGGTTGACGCGGTCGAAGAATCTCTCGACGTCCATATCCACTGCCCAAGTGTAGCCTTCAGCCACATACTCCCGTGCCCGCTCTACGGCGTCATGCACACGGCGTCCCGGGCGAAAACCATAGCTTGCATCCGAGAACTCAAGGGCGGAAGATAGGCGTCAACGTAGTGGATCTCCCTGGCGTAGTCACCCATGGCCCAGAAACGCGAAAGAGCTAGAGCGCCAAGCGCGATGACGCCTGCCGAG